>NZ_JBHWIE010000100.1:0-24647 GCF_042732085.1 Actinosynnema sp. NPDC059797 | reverse complement strand
AGCACCGCGGTCGCGCCGACGCCCACGTAGTACGTGTGCAGCCCGTCGACCGTGAGGTTGTGGACCAGGCGGTCCGGGGAGAGCGCCCGCGTGCCCGCGACCGTCGCCGGCCGGTGGTCCGCCGTCTCGAAGGTGTAGCCCGGGCGCAGGTCCTCGGCGTGCACCCACTTCCGCAGCGACTCCACCCAGAACGGGTGCTCGTCGGTGGCCACCAGGGTGCCGCCGTCGTCCACCGCGATCTCGTAGAGCAACCGCTCCGCCCGGTGCGAGCGGGTGTCGGTGACGGTCCTGGCGCCGGTTTCGCCGGTGGTCGGGTCGGTCGCGACGACGGTGTCGCCGACGACCACGTCCGCGATCGGCTTGCGCGTGCCGTCGGCCAGGAGGACCGGGGTCTCGCCCGAGAAGCTGTTCGAGTCGAACGACACCCGGCACGCCGCGCCGGCGCCCGCCTCCCGCTTGGCCTGCTTGCCCTTGTTGCCGGAGGTCTTCTTGCCCCTGCCGGCGAGGCTCATCAGGTCCTCGGCGAACGGCAGGCCGGAGGTCGCGATGATCTCCGACACCTGCTCCCTGGCCGCCTCCTTGATCACCTCGGTGCCGGCGCCCAGCATCGCCGTCTTGATCGTCTCGTAGACCTTGTTCAGGTCCTGGACGTTCGACACGCTCGCCTGCACCACGCGCGCCGGCGCGTTGGGCACCGCCGACACGATGTGGTTGGCGTTGGCGATGCGCGGCTTCAGCGCCGCCTGGAGCGTGGGCAGCGGGTTGTTCTTGACCGCCCGCGCCACCGCCGCCTTGGCCGCCGCCGTGCGGGCCACGGCCGCCTGGTAGGCCGCGCGGGCCGCCGCCGCGCGCCTGGCCGCCGCTTCGGCCGCCAGCTTGCGCGGGTCCGGCACGGCCTTGCTCGACGACGGGACGCCGCTGCCCTTCTTGATCGGCACGCCGTCCGGGCCGCGGACGTTCTTGGGCGTCGAGTAGTCGGGCGCGCGGCCGTTCGGCGCGTCCGGGCTGCGCACGGTCGGCACGTTGTCCGCGCCGCGCGCCGCGTCGTAGCCGCGGTTGCCCCACTTGGCCGCCGTGGCGCCCCAGCCGCCGAACGGGATCATGCCCGCGAACGACAGGCCCGCGTCGACGTAGTTGCCCTCCGCCAGGTACCAGACGCCGTTGATGCCGTCGGCGATCTCGCCGACGCCCGGGATCAGGCCGGCGACGTCGAGGGCGGTGTGGCCCACCGTGCTGAGGTTGTCGCCCACCCAGCTGACCGCGTCGGAGAACCAGCCGTGGCCGTCGGGGTCGAAGCCGTTCAGCGGGGAGCCGACGCCGTAGACGTAGCGGTTGAACCCGGCCGAGCCCGGACCGCCCCGGGTGACCGAGTCGCGGCTGCTGAACGTGCCGGTGGTCGGGTCGTACCAGCGCGCGCCCATGTTGACGCGGCCGGTGCCCGGGTCGGTCCAGTCGCCCTGGAACCCGACGTTGCGCTGCACCCCGGTGGAGGCCGTCCTGTTGCCCCACGGGTCGTAGGCGGTCGAGTCGGACAGGGACGTCAGGTCCGTCGCCGGGTCGAAGCCGCCGACCACGTCGCCGTGCTTGTCCGACAGCAGCACCCGCTTGTCCGCGCCCTGCGCCAGCGACAGCAGCTCGCCCGCGGGGCCCCGGCCGTAGGTGGCGGTGCCGTCGGCGACGGCGTCCATCTCGGCGCCCGCGTACTCGAACCGCTGCGCGCCGCGCGACACCGGTCGGTCGAGGCCGTCGTAGGCGTAGGACGTCGCGCCGACCTGGATGAGGCGGTCGAAGGCGTCGAAGGAGAAGTTCTCCTGGTAGCCGGAGCTGGTGCGCGACGCCAGGGTGCCGCGCGCCGTGTACGAGTAGGTGTAGTCGCCGTCGGACAGCACCCGGTTGCGCTCGTCGTAGGTCGCGGTCTTGGCGCCGTTGCGCACCCGGTTGCCCGAGGCGTCCCACGCGTACCCGGTGGTGATCCCGTTGGAGGTCCACGAGGTCGTGCGGCCGAGGTGGTCGTAAGCGTAGGTCTGCTCGCCCGCGCCCGCAGTGCCGGTGGTGACCTTCTTGGTCAGCCGGTCGTTCGCGTCGTAGGTGTAGGCGGTCGAGGCGACGGTCGCGCCGGCCGCGTTCCTCGTGACGTCGGAGACCTCGCGGCCCAGGTCGTCGTAGCCGAGCTCGCGGACCCGGCCCGCGCCGTGGTCCATGGTCTTCAGCTGCCCCGTGGGCGTGTAGCCGAAGCCGATCGAGCCGCCGGTGACGCCGTCCCGGATGGACGCGAGCCTGCCCGCCGCGTAGGCGAACGACGTGGTGCCCGCCGCGTCGGTGCGCGTCGACAGCCTGCCCTGCTCGTCGTACTCGAACGTCGCGTCACCGGACGGGCCGGTGGCCGAGAGCAGGAGGCCGCGGGCGTTGTAGGCGTAGGTGTTGGTGCCGCCGGGCGCGCTGACGCCGGTGGTGCGGCCGACCGAGTCGTACTGCACCACGCGTTCGGCGGTGGGCGCGCCGGAACCGGTCTCCTTCACCAGCCGGCCCAGCGCGTCGTAGGTCCGGTTCCTGGTCACGCCGCCGGGCGCGGTCAGGACCGTCGGGCGGCCCGCGCCGTCGTAGGCCGCGGTCCAGGTGCGGTCGGCGGGCGCCGGGTGGGCGGCGGTGGCGGGCTCGATCACCGATTCGGGTCGGCCCAGCGCGTTGTGGGTGTAGAACGTGCTGTTGCCGCGGCCGTCGGTGAACCGGGTCCGCCGGCCCGAGCTGTCGTAGCCGTAGGACGTGGTGATCGACTCGGTGTCGGACACCGGCTCGACCAGCTGCGTCAGCCGGCCGTGGGAGTCGTAGGTGGACCGCGTGGTGCGGTTCATCGCGTCCGCCGAGGTGAGCCGGTTGCCCACCAGGTCGTAGGTGTGCTTGGCGGTGCGCAGGGTCTGCCCGGCCGCGTCGAGGTCGATCTCGGTCAGCGGGTTGCCCGCGCGGTCGAGCTTCAGGTACCGCGCCCGGCCCTGCGCGTCCTGCGAGTAGACCTGGTTGCCGAAGCCGTCGTACCCGAACCGGCTGACGACGCCCGCCGGGTCGGTCGCGCTGGTGCGCTGGCCCAGCTCGTCGTAGCCGTACCGGGTGACCTCGTTCTTGGGCGAGGTCACGGTCTCCAGGTTGCCCGCGGCGTCGTAGCCGAACTTCGTCTCGAACGCCGCCGGGGCGGGCCGCAGCTCCAGCCGGGTCTCGGTGAGCGGCCGGCCGAACTGGTCGTAGGTGCGCCGCACCTCGCCCAGCTCGGGGTCGGTCGTCGACAGCAGCTCGTTGGCGTGGGTGTAGGCGTACTTCCAGGCGCCGCCGGCCTCACCGGGGTCGTCCGGCTTCGGGTCCCGCTTCTCCACCACGCGGCCGCGCTGGTCGTAGAACATGCGGATGACCGCGCCGTTGGGGTCCGTGGTCTTGACGACCCGGCCCATCGGGTCGTACTCGGCGGACACCGCGGCCACGATCGGCGACGACGCGCCGGGCGCCTGGTAGGCGGGCGACTCGGTGCGGGTGGTGCGGCCGGCCCGGTCGTAGGCGAGCTTCATCACGCCGCCCGCCGGGTTGCGGACCTCGGTGACCTCGCCGAACGCGTTGTAGCCGGTGGTCGTGGTCGGCCGCGCCACGGTCGCGGGCTGCCCGTTCTCCTCCACCTTCACCGGCGGCGAGATCACGGCGGTGGTGCGGCCGCGCTCGTCGTGGCGGTACTCCGTGGTGTGGTCGGCGGCGACGCCGCCGGTGGCGTTGCCCAGCGGCGCGACCACCCTGGTGACCAGGTCGCGCTGGTCGTAGCTGGTGCGGGTGACCACCGGGCCCGTGCTGCCCTGGAGCGTCTCCCTGGTCTGGCGGCCGGCGAGGTCGTACTCGAAGTCGACGACCTCGGCGAACGACGCGCCGAACGGACCGGTGTTGGAGTGCGCCCCGGTGCGGGCGACCCGGGTGATGTTGCCGCTGAGGTCGTAGCGGTACTCGGTGCGCCGGCGCAGGGTGTCCGGTTCCTGCGTGGTGGCGACCAGCCGGCCGGTGGCGTCCAGCTCGTGCGTGACGACCTTGCCGCCGAGGCCGACCTGGCGGACCAGGTTGCCCGCGTCGTCGTAGGTGTTCTGCTGGATGACCACGCTCGGGGTGGTCGCGCGGTTGTCGGCCTTCGCCCGGATCTCGCGGACCAGGCCGTCGCCGTAGTAGGAGAACGTGGTGCGGCGGCCCATCGCGTCGACCTGCGTCAGCAGCCGGCCCGCGTGGTCGTACTGGTTGGACTCCAGCACCAGGTCGGGCAGCGGGGTCTCCGGGTCGGCCGGCGGCGCGTCGGCCGCGCCGGGCGTGATCGCCTTGCCGTGCCAGCCGACGAGCCGCACCTGGGCGACCTTGTTGCGCGCGGTGTAGCTCCACGTGGTCTTCACGCCGTTGGCGTCGACGGCCCACGTGCGGTTGCCGAAGCCGTCGTAGCCGAACGACGCCTCGTTGCCCTCCGGCCCGACGGCCCGGTTCATCCGGCCGCGGTCGTCGAACTCGAACGTCGAGGTGCGCGGGTCGTCCGGGTCGGCCAGGTCGACCACGGTGGCCTTGGTGGTGTTGCCGTCCGCGTCGTACTCGGTGCTCTCGCGCTCGGTGCGGACCACGCCGGTGACCGCGTTGGCGGCGGCCGGGTAGGTCACCTCGACGACGCGACCGAGCTTGTCGTACCGGTAGGTGGTGCGCACGCCGCCCGGGTGGGCGTCCGAGTGCTCGGTCGCGGTCAGCTTGCGGCCCAGCGCGTCGTAGGTGAACGCGGTGCGCAGGCCGGACGGCGACACCGTCTCGGCGAGGTCGCCGTTGCTGTAGTAGCGGTTCACCGTGACCGCGCCGCGCGGGTCGGTGGTCGACTTCAGCAGCCGCGCCGGCTCCTTGCCGCCGCCGATCGCGTCGGACGTGCCGTCGGTGTAGCCGTGGAACGTCGAGCCGCCGTCCGGGTTGGTCTGCTTCGCCAGGTCGCCGAAGTCGGTGTACTCGGAGGTCGTCAGGTAGGTGTTGTCCGACGGCCCGGACGAGCGCGGGTCGCGGACGGCGACCAGCTTGTCGGTGCGCGGGTCGGTCGGGTCGGCCGACGCCGGGTGGTACTCGTAGTAGGTGGTCTGGCAGTCGTCCTCGTCACCGTTCGGACCGCCGTCCACGCTGCGGCAGGTGGTCTTGCGGGTGAGGTTGCCGCGCTGGTCGTGCACGAGGGTGGCGCGGCTGCCGACCTCGTCGACCACCGTGGTCTGGAAACCGGACTCGTCGTAGTCGTACAGCCGCACGCCGAGGCTCACCACGAGCCCGTTGCAGGTGACGACGCCGTCGGGGTTGGTGGTGCAGTCGCGCCCGACCACGTCCTCGGGGCGCGGGCCGACGCCGAGCGGCGTGACCTGGCGCAGGATGCGGCCCTTGAGGCCGTCGAAGTCGTAGTACTGCGGCCGGCCGCCCGGGTCCACGACGCGGACCGAGCGGATGACGTTGGTCTCCGAGCCGCCGACCGTGGGCACGCCGAGCTGCCAGCGACCGCCGTCGCCGTCGACGTACTCGCTCATCCGGTCGTGGACGTTGTCGTAGGTCACCTCGGCGGCGACCCTCATGCTGGGCATGGTCACCCGGGTGACCTGGTCGCCCGCCAGGCGGGCGCGGTGGTGCGCGGCGACCTGGTTCGGGCCCAGCGGGCGGGCGTACACGGCGACCTCGTCGACGAAGCCGGCCAGGTGGGTGCGGCCGCCGGCGATCGCCGGGAACTCGCCGACCGCGTGGGCGGCGCCGACCTGCGCGTGCTCCAGGCGCGGGTGCTCGATCACGCCCTCGCGGGTGCCGATCGGGTTGCCGTCGAGGTACAGCGTCTGGGTGGCCAGCGAGCCGGACAGCACCACGTGGTGCCACCGGTCGTCGTTGACGACGCCGGCGCTGGTGATCGGGTCGACCGCGCCGGTGGTGCGGAACTGGCCGCGCAGCCTGCCGTCCGAGCCGACGTAGAGCAGCGGCACGCCGGTGCCCGGGGCCTCGCCCAGCGCCTTGTCCTGGTAGCCGACCAGCGGGCCGGCGGACGTGGTGCGGAACCACAGCTCCACCGCGAGGTCGCGGTGCTTGTTCAGGGCCTGCGCGGGCAGTTCGAGGTGGGCGGAGCCGTTCAGCTCGACCGCGCGGTCGTCGCTGCCGGTGAGCGCGCCCGTCTTGCCGTGGTGGCTCGGGGAGAGGCCGACGAAGCGGGCCTTGTCCTTGCCGAGCTTGACGCTGATCTGGCTGCCCGCGTCCGGGCCCTCGGCCTCGCCGAGCCGCCAGTAGGAGTCCGGGCGGGCGTCGAGCACGACGCTGCGGTAGTGCGAGCCGTTGCCGTACTGGTAGCGGGTGCAGTGGCCGTCGGGGTTGCACGCCTCCAGCAGGCGGTCGCCGTCGTAGCGGTAGGCCCAGACCAGCGCCGTGCCGTCCACGAGGTCGGTCTTGACCTCGACGACGTGGCCGTTCTGCCAGCGGAAGGTCAGGGAGCGGTTGCTGGTGGTGCTGATCGCCCGGGAGAGCCTGCCCTCGATGTTGTAGCGCAGCTCGACCTGCCGGCCCGCGCTGTCGCGGATGACCCGCAGCACGCCGTCGAAGCGGAACGTGTAGACCGTGCGGTCCTTGTCGACGAGCTGCCAGCCGTTGCCCTGGCTGTCCGGGAGCGCGGTGAGGGTCGCGGACCGGCCGGGCGGCGGGGTGTAGCTCCCGTCGGGGTTGCGGCCGAACCGCACCTGCTGGCCGTCGGGGTAGGTGACCACGACGTTGCCCGAGCCGTCGCCGTCCGCGACGACCCTCATGTCGTAGCGCGACGACCAGCCGACGCCGAACGCCAGGTCGCGGCGCGGGTCGAGGCTGTTGTAGGTGCGCGCGACGTTCAGCTCGGGGCCGGCGGTCGCGGCCGTGGCGTCCACCGCGGCCGTGGTGAAGTTGCCCGCGATCGGGTCGAAGCCCAGGCCGTTGCCGGTGTACGGGGCGTTGCCGAAGCGCGAGGTGATCTCCGGCTGCGGCACCGAGGTGAGCAGCGCCGAGAACGGCAGGCCCTCGCTCTCGGACTGGCCGTCCCACAGCCAGGTGCGCCACAGGTAGACCTTGTCCCAGCGCAGCCTGCCCGCGGGCAGGGTCCAGTAGACGTCGGGCCGCCGGCCCGAGTCGAAGCAGGACACCGGGTTGCCCAGGGAGTCCTTCTCGCAGACCTCGAAGCGGTACTGGAGCGGGTCGTTCTCGTGGTCCTGCCCCTTGGCCCACAGCTGCGGGGTCAGGGTCTCGACGCTGTGCCCCGCGGGCGGGTACTGGTCGCCGACCACGGGCGGGATGTTGAAGATCCGGAGCTGGATGCGCGCGGGGGCGACCTGCTCGTCGGTGAACACCAGGCCGTTGTGGCGCATGGAGAAGTCGAGGGTGTAGCTGCCCTGCTCGCGCCGCTGGACCACCGCGTCGAGCGTCACCTCCTGGCCGGGCGCCACGTCGCCGGGCAGGCCGGCCGCCCGGATCGTGGCCAGGTGGGCCTGGGTGTCGCTGTCGAACAGCTTGTAGGCCAGGTCGTAGGACGCCGGGGTCCAGGTGGTCGCGCCGGTGTTCCTGACCTTGATCTTGACCACGCCGTCCTGCACCCGCGTGACCGGCGGGTCGGGGATCGGCTGGTCGATGGCGTACCGGGCGTCGTACGGGCTGTGGGTGACGAACAGCTTCGGCGGGTTGGCCGAGTTGCCGCCGGTGAACCGCTTGAAGCCGCCGGTGGTCGTGGTGTCCGACGCGCGCAGCGACAGGCCGTGGTTCGGCGCGCCGTTCACCCAGTCCTGCACCACCCGCTGGCCGCCGACGCCGAGGTCGATGAACTCCTGCGCGGCGGGACAGGCCGAGCGGGTCTGGCCGACGGCCATGAAGCCGTGCGAGAACGAGGCGCCCGCGATGGCCCCGCCCACGGCGGGCACGCCGCCGACCGACCAGGGCTGGGCCACTGGGTGCACGGTCAGCGGCCGGGGCGCGCAGGTGGTCGAGTCGAAGTTGACCACGTTCAGGCCCGCGCCGAAGATCCGGTGGTTGCGCAGCCTGGTCACCACGTCCGGGAACGCGACGTAGGCGTGGTGGACGGCGCCGTTGCGGCCGATGAGCAGCTCGCTCGGGTTGTGCACCTGCCGGGTGCCCTCGGTGTACATGCTCTGCGTGCCGCGGCCCTCGAACACGCTCGGGTCGACCAGCACCGGGTAGACGCGCGCCGGGTCGTCCAGCCACGCGCCGTCGAGGACGACCCGCAGCGTCGTGCCGCCGTCGACCAGCTCGTAGCGCACGCCGTGCGAGGTGGCCGGCGCCGAGGGCGCGGAGTCGAGCATGTAGCCGGCGGGGATGCGCATCCGCTCGGCGCCGGAGCCGTCGACCAGGGACACCGCGCCGTCGACCAGCTGCGCGGTCAGGCCCTTGAGCCGCAGCGGGAAGTCCCACGTGCGGGGCGCCGTGCGGTCGTGCAGGACCACGGTCTCCTTGGCGCCGCCCGGCACGGACTCCACGCGCAGGTCGGTCCGGTCGGCCACGCCCTCGTAGGTGGCGACCGCGCCGTCCACCCGGCCGGCGACGTCGCGCGCGCCGCGCAGGCCGTAGGCGAGTTCGTGCCCGCCGTCGAGCACGACCCGCACCAGGTCGCCCGCCGCGGCCGAGCCGGCGAGGCGCACGTCCACCTGGTCGGCGCGGTTGTGCCAGCCGCCGCCCTCGGCGACCAGGGCCGGGTCGATCGGCTCCCAGCCGCCGTCGGGGCGCCGGTGGTTGATCGGGGTGCTGCTGAACTCGGTGGTGCTGGTGCCGTCGGTGTTGCGGTAGGTGCGCTCGTTGCGGCCGCGCTCGGCGGGCACCTCGACGCTGGTGGCCGGGTCGAACCCGGTGGGGTTCACCGGCGCGTCGACGACCTCCGCCTCGTTGCGCGCGCCCTCCGAGGCCCGCGCGTACCCGGGTCTCGCGTACTTGGACTGCTCGGAGACCGGCATCCCCCGGTTGCCGTCGCGGCTCTCGTCGGAGTCCGGCAGGCCCTCGGCGCTGCCCTGCTCCTGGTCGGCGGCGAGTTCGCGGGCGCGGTCGAGCCGCTCGGCGAGCGCGGAGCCGGCCGCGTCGTGGTCCCACGACCACGGCGACCAGTCGATGTGGGGACCGACGACCCCGACGACCAACGTCGTCGTCAGGAACAACCCCGACAAAGGCAGCAGGAATTTGGGCGCGCGAAAACGCGCGGCACGACGGCCGACCAACGCGGATCTCCCCCCGGAACACCAGCACTCAACAGCGCGACGGGAGCATAAGCGGCATTCCGGTGCACAACAAGAGGAGTGTTCATCATCACTTTTGGTAACAATGTACCTGCCTGGCCTGCACCTTCCTGCCCTCTCCCCAACCGGAAAGACTTCTGGTAGAAAGCCGGGCTGTCGACATCCCGCGGGGGGATGGCACCTAACCAACGGACGCGTGGAGCACCCACGTGCGTTTTCGCGCGCCCGTTATCAAGGGGTTCCAAAAATGACAAGACCGTGGCGCCGGTCGTTCGGACGCCTGACGCGGCTCTCGCTCGCCGCCGTCGTGGGGGTGGTCGGCCTGCCGGTGCTGGCCTCCGCCGGCAACGTGGCGGGCGCCGTCGAGACCGCGCGGTGCGCCCCGACCGCCAACGTGTTCGTGGCGATGACCAACAGCCCGGCGTTGCGCATCCGCCCGCTCGTCGACCCGGCCTCGGGTCGCGCGGCGTGGACCGAGGACGCCCACATCGGCAACGGCTGGGAGACCCGCTTCTTCGCGGGCGCCAACGGCTACGTGTTCTACGTCGGCGCCGACGGCACCCTCCAGCGGCACCGCTGGATCAACGGCGGCTGGGAGAACGGTGGCGTCTCCAAGCAGCTCGCCACCGGCTGGCACGGCTGGGAAGACCCCCGGGTGCGCTACCGGATCACCGCGGACGCCAACAACCACATCTACACCGTGGGCTACGACGGCCGCCTGTACGTGAACGCGTACGACGAGGCGTCGGGCACCATGTCGAACCGGCTGCTCGCCACCGACTGGGGCAAGTACGACCAGATCTTCGCCGCGGGCGACGGCGTGCTCTACGCCCGCGACCCCAACGTGCAACTGGGCACGCTCTACCGGTTCGAGTACGACTTCGACACCGACACGTGGCGCCAGCGGGAGAAGGACGTCGGCTGGGGCTGGAACGGCTACAAGCAGCTCGCCTCGCCCGGCGCCGACGTCATCTACGGCATGGAGCCCGGCGGGAACCTGTGGTGGTACCGCTACCTGCCGGCGCAGGACGCCTGGACCAACGGCGCCACCTCGGGCTGGAAGGAGAACGTCGGCCCCTGGTCCGGCATCGACGAGTTCACCGTGCCGGTCGACACCTGCCGGCTCGGCCAGGTCGCGGCCGACGTCGAGTGCGAGCCCTCGGCGAACCTCTTCGCGTCGCTGACCAACGGCCAGTTCCACCTCCGGCCGCACGCCGAGCCGGAGACCGGCCTGTCCAACTGGGACGCCGCCCGGCACATCGGCAACGGCTGGCCCATGCGGTTCATCTCCGGCGCCGGCGGCTACGTGTACCAGGTCCGCGACGACGGGACGGTGCACCGGCACCACTGGGACGGTCAGCGGTGGGCCCGCGACGGGGTCAGCGAGCAGATCGCGACCGGCTGGGGCGGCTGGAACGACCCCCGGTACCGCTACCGGATCACCGTGGACGCCAACAACCACTTCTACGCGGCGCTCGCGGTCGGCGACCTCCAGCGCAGCGTCTACGACGAGGTCTCCAAGACCTGGACCCAGGAGGTCATCGACACCGGGTGGGGCAAGTACGACCAGGTGTTCGCGGCCGGTGACGGCGTGCTCTACGCCCGCGACCCGGCGATCGAGCACGGTGCGCTCTACCGGTTCCACTACGACTGGAAGAGCCGCCGCTGGCTCGACTACGCCACCAAGGTCAGCAGCGGCTGGAACGGCTACAAGCAGCTGGTCTCACCCGGCGCCGACGTCATCTACGGCCTGACCGAGGGCGGCGACGTCTACTGGTACCGCTACGACCCGGTGACCGGGCAGCACGTCCACGGCGCCGAGGACACCTGGAAGGAGAACCTCCTCTCCTGGCCCGGTGTCTCCGAGATCGCCGTCGACGTGGACGCGTGCAAGCCGGTGACGCCGGCCACCGTGGTCCCGCCGAGCGTGCCCGCGCCGAACGACGAGCGCGCCCAGGTGCTCCTCAACCCGAGCACCCAGCGGCTGGAGATCGCCTTCGTCTCCAACGAAGGCGTGCTCCACCGCGGCTACCAGACCGCCGCCGGCACGGAGTACCTGGAGTGGCAGGCCCTGTCCGGCGACGGCAACACCGGCCGCGCCGCGGTGGCCCTGCGGCAGGACGGCAGGCTGGTCGCCATGGCCCGCGACACCGGCGCCCGGGTCAGGGCCTACACGCAGGACGCGGCGGGCAGCAGCCACTGGACCGGCCCGGCCATGGTGAACGGCTCGCTGAACAGCAGCCCCGTGTTGGTGCGCGGCACGGGCGGCCTGCTCATCGCGTTCGCCACGGACACCACCAACAAGCTCTGGTACTCCGAGCAGTTCAGCGCGACCGGCGGCTTCAAGCCCTGGCGGCAGGCCACCAGCGCCACCCCGTACGCCATGACCGGCGACTTCACCGTCGTCCCCAGCGGCGACGGCTTCGAGATCGCCTACCGGGCCGCGAACAACGCCTACGCGGTGAAGAAGTTCACCAACGGCTCGCTCGGCCCGGCCCGGGTCGCCGGCGGCGGGATCGTCGCCACCGGGACGCCGGCCGCCGCGGTGTTCGCCGACGGCAAGGTCCAGCTCGTGGTCCGCTCCACCGACGACAGGCTCTACACGCAGAAGGAAGGCGCGGCGGGCTTCGGCGCGTGGACCGGCATCAGCGGTGGCGTGACGTTCAGCGGCACGCCCAGCGCGCTGCTCAACGTGCACGGCATCGTCGAGGTCGCCGTCCGCGACGGCGCCGGCCACGTGCGCCGCAGCGCCCAGACCGCGCCCGGCGCCACCACCTGGCACCCGTGGCACGACTACCAGCAGGTGTCGGTCGTCGACCCGGTGCTCGCCCCCGCGGGCGGCTCCGAACAGCGGATCTTCGCGCTGGACGAGTACGGCGAGTACTACCTCTGGCAGACCACCGCGCGCACCTCCGGTTCGGCCGCGGCCCGCGCCGCCGCGCCCGCCGACGTCCTGATCACGGGCGAGGCGCCCACCGACCGGTGACCGACGGCCGGCGCTCCCCCGGGGCGCCGGCCGCTCCCGGAAGACCACCCGGCGACGAGCCGGGCCCTCGACATCCCGCCGCGGGATGAACACCGACGGGCGCGCGGAGCACCCGCCCGCCCACACCAAGGGGATCATCGATGACAAGACCACGGCTCCGGCCGTTCAGACGCCTGGCGAGGATCTCGCTGGTCGCCGCGCTGGGGGTGGTGGGCCTGCCGCTCCTGACCTCCACCGCCCACGTCGCCCAGGCCGTCGAGACGGCCCGGTGCGCGCCGTCCGCCAACGTGTTCACGGCGATCGCGAGCAACCCCGACCTCCGGCTGCGCAAGCACAACGACCCCGCCTCCGGCAAGAACTCGTGGACCGGCGACCAGGGCATCGGCTGGGGCTGGGACACGCGGTTCTTCGCGGGCGCCAACGGCTACGTGTTCTCGATCTCCGGTGACGGCGGCCTCTGGCGCTACCGCTGGGACAACGCCTCGGGCTGGGAGAACGGCGGCACGGCCAAGCTGCTCCAGAGCGGCTGGGTCGGCTGGGAGGACCCCCGTTACCGCAACCGGGTCACCGCGGACACCAACAACCACATCTACGCCGTGGGCGCCGACGGCAACCTGGCGCTGCACTCGTACGACGAGGCCGCCGGCACCATCACGCGCCAGGTGATCGCCACCGGCTGGGGCAGGTACGACCAGGTCTTCGCGGCGGGCGACGGCGTGCTCTACGCCCGCGACCCCTCGCTCCAGAACGGGATCCTGTACCGGTTCCACTACGACCACGACACCGGGACGTGGCTCCAGCAGGGCAAGGACGTCGGCTGGGGCTGGAACGGCTACAAGCAGCTCGCCTCCGCGGGCGCCGACACCGTCTACGGCCTCACCGCGGGCGGCGAGCTGTGGTGGTACCGCTACCTCCCGGCGGAGGAGATCTGGCTGAACCACTCGCACGCCGTGTGGCGCCAGCACCTCGCTACCTGGAGCGACATCGACCAGATCGCGATCCCCGTCGACAGCTGCCGGCTCGGCCAGGTCGCGACCGACGTGCAGTGCAAGCCCTCCGCGGACTTCTTCGCGTCGCTGACCAACAACGACTTCCGCATCCGGCCGTACGCCGAGCCGGAGACCGGCCTGTCCAGCTGGGACGTGGACCGGGGCATCGGCCAGGGCTGGAACGACCGCTTCGTGGCCGGCGCGAACGGGTGGAAGTTCAGCTTCCGCTCCGACGGGACGGTGCACCGCCTCCGCTGGAACGGCACGGCCTGGGACAACAACGGGGTCAGCGAGCAGATCGCGACCGGCTGGGGCGGCTGGAACGACCCGCGGTACCGCTACCGGATCACCGTGGACACCAACAACCACGTCTACGGCGCGCTGGCCGTCGGCGACCTCCAGCGCAGCGTCTACGACGAGGTCTCCAAGACCTGGACCCAGGAGGTCATCGACACCGGGTGGGGCAAGTACGACCAGGTGTTCGCCGCGGGCGACGGCGTGCTCTACGCCCGCGACCCGGCGATCGAGCACGGTGCGCTCTACCGCTTCCACTACGACTGGAAGAGCCGCCGCTGGCTCGACTACGCCACCAAGGTCAGCAGCGGCTGGAACGGCTACAAGCAGATCATCTCGCCCGGGGCCGACGTCATCTACGGCCTGAGCAGCGCCGGCGAGGTCTACTGGTACCGCTACGACCCGGTGACCAGGCAGCACGTCCACGGTGCCGAGGACACCTGGAAGGAGCACATCCTCACCTGGCCGGGCGCCTCCGAGATCGCCGCCGACGTGGACGCGTGCAAGCCGGTGACCCCCGTCACGGTGACCCCGCCGAGCGTGCCCGCGCCGAACGACGAGCGCGCCCAGGTGCTCCTCAACCCGAGCACCCAGCGGCTGGAGATCGCCTTCGTCTCCAACAGCGGCGTCCTGCACCGGGGCTACCAGACCGCGGCCGGCACGGAGTACCTGGAGTGGCAGGCCCTGTCCGGCTTCGAGGGCCACTCCGGTCGCGCGGCCCTGGCCCTGCGGCAGGACGGCAGGCTCGTGGCCATGGCCCGCGACACGGGGGCCCAGGCCAGGGCCTACACGCAGGACGCGGCGGGCAGCAGCCACTGGACCGGCCCGGCCATGGTGAACGGCTCGTTCAACAGCAGCCCGGTGCTCGTGCGCGGCACGGGCGGCCTGCTCATCGCCTTCGCCACGGACACGGCGAACAAGCTCTGGTACTCGGAGCAGTTCAGCGCGACCGGCGGCTTCAAGCCGTGGCGGCAGGCCACCAACAACGGCACCTACAACATGACCGGTGACTTCACCGTCGTGCCCAGCGGCGACGGCTTCGAGATCGCCTACCGCTCCGCGAGCAACGCCTACGCGGTGAAGAAGTTCACCAACGGCTCGCTCGGCCCGGCCCGGGTCGCCAGTGGCATCACCGGTCCGAACGCGCCCGGCGCGGTCGTGTTCGCCGACGGCAAGGTCCAGCTCGTGGCCCGCGCCTTCGACAACAAGCTCTACACGCAGAAGGAAGGCGCGGCGGGCTTCCCGAGCACCAACGGGTGGACCGACATCAGCGCCGGTGTGACGTTCGGCGGCACGCCCAGCGCGCTGCTCAACGCGCACGGCATCGTCGAGGTCGCCGTCCGCGACAGCGCCGGCAGCGTGCGGCGGAGCGGTCAGACCGCGCCCGGCGCCACGACGTGGCGGGCGTGGCACGACTACCACCAGGTGTCGGTCGTCGACCCGACGTTCGCCTCCGCCGGTGGCGCCGAGCAGCGCATCTTCGCGCTGGACGAGTACGGCGAGTACTACCTCTGGCAGACCACCGCCTACACCTCCGACTCGGCCACTGCGCGGCGTGCCGCGCCGCCCGCCGACGTCCTGATCACGGGCGAGGCGCCCGTCGAGGGGTGAGACCCGGGTGACACCCCGGTGACCGGCGGCCGGCGTTCCCACGGGGGCGCCGGCCGCTTCCCGTCCCGGCCCCGCCGGCGGGCATAGGATGGGAAGCCCAGGAAGCCGCTCACCAGGGGGTCGACGTTGTCCGTCCGCGCCACGTGGTCCGGCCTGCGGGCGCTGCACCACCGGATCAACGCGCACCTGGAACGCGCCCTCCAGCGGCGGTTCCACTTCGGCATGTCGGAGTTCACCGCGCTGTCCGCGCTGGCCGAGGCGCCCGACGGCGAGCTGCGGATGCAGGAGCTGACCGAGGTGGTCGGGCTGAACCAGAGCTCGGTGAGCAGGCTGGTGGCCCGGTTGGAGCAGTCCGGGCTGACCGGGCGGGAGCTGTGCGAGACCGACCGGCGCGGGGTCTACAGCTGCATCACGCCGCGGGGGCGCGAGGTGCACGCCACCGCGGCGGCGTTCTTCGACGAGACCCTGGAGGCGATCTTCGCCGAGGTCTCCCAGGACCCAGAACTGGGCCCGATGCTCGCCAAAGTGCGTGCTTGAGGGCCCTTTTCTGTCGGTGCCCCGAGGTAGAATCGAACACGAGTTCGATGCGAGGGGAGCATGCCGTGGCACCGATCAGCGTCACCGCCCTGTCGTTCACCGAGTACGTCATGAGCGGTCAGCGCGGCCGGATCAACATCGTGAACGACCAGCGGCGGATCTACCTGTCGTCGGAGCACTGGGTCGCGGGCTTCTACAACCCGATGCGCGACGCGATGCGGCGGGCCGCGAACTCGCCCGACCCGGAGGCCGAGCTGGAGAAGGCGATCGGCGCGGCGCTGGACCACCCCCGGGCCGGGCAGCTGCGCGCGTTCGAGGAGCTGAAGGCGGGGTTCCTGCCCTGGCTGCTGGAGACCCGCGCGACCGGGGTGCCGACCGGGGCGGCGCGCTGGCACGCGGGCGACCTGGAGCTGCGGGTGCGACCCCACCTGGGGCTGATCGCGCCGGACGGGTCGCGGGCCGCGGTGCTGGTGTACGTGAAGGAGCCGCCGCTGACCCAGGAGTCGGCCAACGTGGCGTTGCGCATCCTCCAGCAGACGATGGACGACGTGCTGCCGGGCGCCACGCCGCTGGTGCTGGACGCGCGGCGGGGCCAGGCGTACCGGATGTCGCGGCGGACGAACCTGGCCAAGCTCGACGCCCTGATCGCGGCCGAGGCGGCGGGGTACGTCGTGCACTGGCGGATGAGCGCGTGACCCCGGGCGCCGGCCCTCGCGGGGAACGGGGGCCGGCGTTCGGGGTCGGGTGAGGGGTGACACGGGGGGTTGCGGGGGCCGAGGGGGCGGCGGGGTGGTCGCTGGGGGCGGCTTGGGCCAGGCGGTGCGGGCCGGGTGCTGGGGGCGGCTTGGGCCAGGCGGTGCGGGCCGGGTGCTGGGGCCGGGGGTGCGGAGGCGAGTCGCCCGGGGTCCGTTGGCCGGGATCAGCCGGCCGGGGTGGTCGGGGTCAGTCGGTCGCGAAGCCCGCCTCGTCGTGTGCGAACTCGCCGCCCACCACGGTGGCCAGCACCCCGATGTCCCCGATCCGCGACACCTCGCAGGTCAGCGGGTCGGTGTCCAGGACGGCGAAGTCGGCGAACCGCCCCGGCGCGACGCCGCCCAGCACCCCCTCCAACCGGCAGGCGTACGCGCCGCCGGCGGTGTAGGCCCTCAGCGCCTCCTCGACCGTCACGGCCTCGTCCGGGCCGATCGCGTTGCCTTCCTTCGACCGCCGCTCGACCATGAACTGGACCGCCCGCAGCGGCGCGCCGTCGGCCACCGGCCGGTCGGAGCTGCCCGCGACCACGATCCCCCGGTCGAGGAACGCCCGCCCCCGGTACATCCACGGCGCCCGCTCCGGCCCCATGACGCGGGAGTAGTCGTCCCCGTAGGCCCACAGGAACGTGGGCTGGACGACCGGGACCACCCCCAGCTCGGCGATCCGGTCGAGCTGGTCGGGCCGCACCAGCCCGCAGTGCTCGATGCGGTGCCGGGCGTCGGGCCTGGGCGCGGCCCCCTGCGCGTCCGCCAGCGCGTCCAGCGCGAAGTCGACCGCCCGGTCCCCGATCGCGTGCACGGCCAACTGCCACCCGGCCGCGTGGCCGTCCACGATCGCGGCGCGCATCAGGGACGGGTCGTCGTGGAGTTGGCCGGCCGTGTCCATGCCGACGTAGGGCTCGGTCAGGGCCGCGGTCCTGGCCATCATGCCGCCGTCGGTCCACAGCTTCAGCGCGCCGATGGACAGCCGGTCGCCGCCCAGGCCGGTGCGCAGGCCCAGCGGCACGGCGCGCCGGATGCCGTCGGCGGCGTGGGCGACCACGGGTTCCAAGCGGTCGGCCGACACCATCAGCTGCACGCGGATGGGCAGGTCGGCCCGCTGGTAGGCCGCCACCTCCAGCGGGCTGCTGCCGATCAGGCCGCCGCCGACACCGGCCTCCGCGGCCAGCACGACGCCCTCCCGGGCGCACCGCGCCGCGCCCAGCGCGACGTCCGCGGCGATGTCGTCCAGCGAGTAGGGCAGGCGCAGCGCCCGCACGGCGGTCTGGGCGCCCTCGGCCAGGAACCCGGTCGGCACGCCGTCCGCGTCGCGCTGCGCCTGCCGCAGCACGGGCGCCGGCAGCAGATCCAGCACGTCGCCGCTCACCACGCACGCGTGCCCGGACAGGTCCTGCACGTACACCCGCGGCCCGACCACGTCCAGGTCGCGCGAGGTCAGCGGCCGGTCCAGGGCCCGGTGGTCGTAGCCGGCCACCTCCAGCCAGTCGGTCGACCTCGGCAGGGCCCGCAGCACGTCCAGCACCTGCGCCACCGTCGCGCACGAGGAGATGTCCGCGGTCCTCGACGCCCGGCCGGCCCACGCCAGGTGGGTGTGCGCGTCGACGAACCCCGGCAGCAGCACCGCGCCGCCCAGGTCCACCACCCGCCGGGCGGGCAGGTCGGCCACGTCGGCGTCCAGGCCGACCACCCGTCCCGCCCACACGCCGACCGCGGACGCCGCCGGCCGCGTCGGGTCCATGGTCACGACCCGGCCGTTCACGAACTTCTGGTCGAGGATCACCCGCGCAGGCTAGCGAACCCCTACTTAGGTTAGGGTCACATAACTTAGGTGAGGCTAAGGAGAGCAGCCATGCGCGTCGTCATGTTCGGCTACCAGACCTGGGGTCACCGCACCCTCCGAGCGCTGTTGGACTCCGAGCACGAGGTGGTGCTCGTGGTCACCCACCCCAAGAGCGACCACGCCTACGAGCGCATCTGGAGCGACTCGGTGGCCGACCTCGCCGCGGAGCACGGCGTCGAGACCCTGATCCGCAACCGGCCGGACGACGACGAGCTGTTCCAGCGGCTCAAGGAGGTCGACCCGGACGTCATCGTCGCCACCAACTGGCGCACGTGGATCCCGCCGCACGTCTTCACCCTGCCCAGGCACGGCACGCTGAACGTGCACGACTCGCTGCTGCCCGCCTACGCGGGCTTCTCGCCGCTGATCTGGGCGCTGATCAACGACGAGAAGGAGGTCGGCGTCACCGCGCACCTGATGGACGAGACGCTGGACGCGGGCGACATCGTGCTCCAGCGGTCGGTCCCGGTCGGCCCCCGCGACACCACCGCCGACCTGTTCCACAAGACGCTGGAGCTGTTCGGCCCGATCACCGTCGACGGGCTCGCCGAGATCGCCTCGGGGCGCACGGACTTCGTCAAGCAGGACCGGTCCAAGGCCAGCTTCTTCCACAAGCGCGCCGAGGAGGACCTGCGCATCGACTGGACGTGGGAGGCCGACGAGCTGGACCGGCTGGTCCGCGCCCAGTGCGCGCCGTACCCGAGCGCGTTCTGCTTCCACAGGGGCAAGCGGCTGGAGATCATCGAGGCCGAGGTGTCCGCGCAGCGCTACGGCGGCACGCCCGGCCGCATCTTCTACCGCGAGGGCGACGGCGTGGCCGTCGTGGCGGGCGCGCTGGCACGGCGGGGCCGCAACCACGCGCTGCTGGTGAAGAAGGTCCGCACCGAGGACGGCCGGGAGCTGGCCGCGACCGAGTACTTCACGCACATGGGCGGGTACCTGACGAGCCGGCCGTGACCGGACCGCCGGGTCCCCGGACCGACGCCTGTCGCGCGACGAACAGGAACGCCCAGGTCAGCACGACCATGACGGCGTGGGTGACCAGCGGTCCGGTGGCCTTCTCCACCAGGATCCAGCTGATCCACGTGTAGGTGACGAGGGCGCCGGCCGCCGCGCCGTAGCGGTGGGCGGCGCCCCAGCGGTCGCTGCGCCCCCACCACAGGCCCGCCGCCGAGGCGGCGACGAGCCAGCCGACCTTCCACCAGAACCCGGTCCAGTCCTCCGGCATCGACACGTACAGCGAGGAGACGAGGAACGCGCCGACGCCCACCGCCCACGGCGGCGGCACGGGCCGGTCCACGCGCGGCCGGGGTCGGAGCGCGAAGGCCACCGCGACCAGGGCGATCACGACGAGTGCCGCGCCGACGCGCTGGGCGGGCGCGGCGAGGAAGCCCTCCTCGCGCAGCAGGAACCGGAAGACGAGGAACGACCCGGCCGCGAAGACGAGGGAGCAGGCGACCAGGCCGGCGGGCCCCAGCCACGGCGTGGTGCGCCGCCGCCACGCCAGCGACTCGACCAGCGCGATCGGCACCCCGATGCTCCACACCGCGTGCCCGACCACGAACACCAGGGTGTTGAGCGCGCTGATGCCCAGGGCGGGCAGCGGCGTCACGGCCTGGAAGGCGTGCCCCTCGAAGTCCGGGTTGAACATCGACTGGTCCAGCAGGCCCGCCTCCAGCACGCCGTAGGCGGAGCCCAGCACCAGGATCGTCGGCCAGCCGCGGCCGGTGCGGCGGGCCGCCTCGCGGATGAGCAGCGCTCCCCCGCCGTACATGGGGGCGAGCACGAGCAGGGCGCCGATCCCGGACCACGGGACGTTGCCGAGCACGTACTCCCCGACGAGGGGGGCCAGCAGGAACAGCACCAGGGCGGCGCGGAGGTTTCGGGGCACGTGCCGGAACGCTAGGAGCGGGCGGGGGGCGGGACATCGGGCGTGAGAACGGTCTTCGGGCTCGTCCTCGAGGCTGAGGCGGCCGGTGGGGTGGGCGGTGGGGTGTGAGACCGGGGTCGGGGTCAGGCCGAGCGCGGGCGGACCAAGCCGACCTCGTAGGCGAACACCACGGCCTGCACCCGGTCCCGCAGGCCGAGTTTGCGCAGCACCGCGGACACGTGCGTCTTCACCGTCGCCTCGGTCAGCACCAGGTGGGCGGCGATCTCGGCGTTCGACATGGCCAGCGCCACCAGGCGCAGCACCTCGCGCTCCCGCTCGGTCAGCACGTCCAGCACGCGGGGCGACGGCGCGGGCAGCGCCTGGACGAACCGGTCCAGCAGCCGCCTGGTCACCGACGGCGCGAGCAGCGCGTCACCGCGCGCCACCACCCGCACCGCCTCCACCAGCTCCACCGGCCGCACGTCCTTGAGCAGGAACCCGCTCGCGCCCGCGCGCAGCGCCGCGTACACCGAGTCGTCCACGTCGTAGGTGGTGAGCACCAGCACGCGCGCCCCGGCGTCGGAGGCGACGATCCGGCGGGTGGCGGTCAGGCCGTCCACGCCCGGCATCCGCACGTCCATCAGGACCACGTCCGGGTCCAGTTCGGCGGTCAGCGCCACCGCCTCCGCGCCGTCCGCCGCCTCGCCGACCACCTCGACGTCGTCGCGCGACTCCAGGATCATCCGGAACCCGCCGCGCACCAGCGCCTGGTCGTCGGCGATCAGCACGCGGATCACGCGGGCACCCCCAGCGGCAGGCGGGCGCGGACCCGGAAGCCACCGCCGGGCAGCGGGCCGGCGTCGACCGTGCCGCCGAGCAGGGCGGCCCGCTCCCGCATCCCGGTGAGGCCGCGCCCCTGGCCGCCCCACCGGCCGTTCGCCGGGTCGGGCGCCGGGTCGGGCGCCGGGTCGGGCGCCGGGTCGAGCGCCGGGTCGGGGGCGAGGTTGGACGCAGGGTCATTGGCCGGGTCGGGCGCAGGGTCGGGTGCAGAGTTGGGCGGTTGGCCGTGGGCCGGGTCGGGCGCCTGGATGGCGCGGCCGTTGTCGCGGACCTCCAGCTCCAGCACGCCGCCGCGGTCGCGCACCAGCACCTCGGCCCGGCTCGCGCGGGCGTGCCGGAGGGTGTTGGTCAGCGCCTCCTGCACGATCCGGTACGCCGACTGGTCCACCCCGGCGGGCAGCGGTGGGCCGGCGGGCAGGTCGCACCGCACGTCCACGCGCAGGCCAGCCGCCCGCAGCGGCTCGACCAGGTCGGCGAGCCGGTCCAGGCCGGGGCGGCCGTCCGGGCCCGCGAGGAGCTTGCGCAGCTCGTCGAGCGTGGCGCGGCCGGTCGCCTCGATCGAGCGCAGCGACTCGCGCGCCCGGTCCGGGCGGTGGTCGAACACGTCGTCCGCGGCGGCGGCCTGCACGACGATCACCGAGACGCCGTGCGCGATCACGTCGTGCAGCTCGCGGGCGATCCGGGCCTGCTCCTCGGTGACCGCGCGCTCGGCGGCCTGCGCCACGGCGACCCGGCGGTTGCGCACCGACTCCCCCAGCGCCCACGCCACCACGGCGACGGCCAGCACGAACTGGGTGTCCTCGGCGGTCGTGGTGCGGAAGTTCAGCGAGATCAGGCCGAGCAGCAGGGCCAGGGCGGGCAGCGACAGCCGGGGCGGCCGGGCCGCGGCGAGCGAGCCGACGGCGAAGAGCGCCGGGAACGGGAACACGGTCATCGGCGCGACCACCTGGACGGCGAGGCCGGCGGCGAGCGCGACGGCCGTGACGAGGACCGGCCGGCGCCGGCGCCACCACAGCGCGGCGCCCGACACCAGGGCGGCCAGGGCCGTGGGGACCGCAATGACCGGTGCGTGGTGAGACGTGCCCAGGACCAGGAACGCGCCGAAAAGAGCGACCACGACCGGCACGACCACGTCGAACGCCATTCGAACCACGCGCACGGGCGGTGATTATCCCGGAGCGTTCGGGTCAGGTGTGCCGATCAGGTGTTTGCACGGCGGCCGATATCGCTGATCATTGGTGCATGAGTGGCAAACGGTCGTCCACGTTGGCCGGCGTCGTCCTGTTGGCCCTGGTGATCATCATCGGCTACTACGTGGTCCAGGACCGGGACGGAGCCGAATCTCCGGGTGACAACCCGGGCGCGACGTCCGGGCCCCCCGCGCCCGGCGACGACCCGGCCGCGCAGCTCGCGGCGCTGACCGTCGCGCCCGAGGGGAAGATGACCGGCTACAGCCGCGACCGGTTCCCGCACTGGAGCAGCCAGGGCGACTCGTGCGACACCCGGGAGATCGTGCTCCAGCGGCAGGGCGCCGACGTGCAGGTCGACGGCGAGTGCCGGCCGACGTCGGGCACGTGGACCAGCCCGTACGACGGGGTGGTCGTCACGAAGGCCGGCGACCTGGACATCGACCACACCGTGGCGCTGGCCGAGGCGTGGCGGTCCGGTGCGGACAAGTGGACCGACGAGCAGCGGCAGAAGTTCGCCAACGACATGGGCGGGTTGCAGCTGTTCGCCGTGACGGCGAGCAGCAACCGGTCCAAGGGCGACCAGGACGCGGCCAAGTGGAAGCCCCCGCTGGAGACCTACTGGTGCACCTACGCGCGGTCCGTGGTGTCGGTGAAGACGTTCT
Organism: Actinosynnema sp. NPDC059797; assembly: GCF_042732085.1. Lineage (NCBI taxonomy): Bacteria > Bacillati > Actinomycetota > Actinomycetes > Pseudonocardiales > Pseudonocardiaceae > Actinosynnema > Actinosynnema sp. NPDC059797. The sequence continues at coordinate 1,825 of NZ_JBHWIE010000100.1, read as the reverse complement.
ACTCGCTGACCGTGGACGAGGCCGAGCGCGACGCGTTGAGCGCGATGCTCAAGACCTGCTGAACCCCGGGTTGACCCACCCCGGTCCCGCCGAACCCCGAGTCGAACGACCCCGGTCCCGCCGAACCCCGAGTCGAACGAAGTTGAACGACCCCCGGTCCCGCCGAACCCCGTCCCGGGTGCGGCGGGACCTCGGTCTTCCAGGCCCTGGAGCCGGGCGGCCGGGCGTCCCGGGTCAGGGGTGCAGGGACTCCAGCTGGTCCACCAGGTCGGCGTGCACCTCGGCCCGGCGGACCCACGCGGCCATGCCCGAACCGGCCGAGGGGACCTCGCCCAGGGGTGAGACGGGGTCCGTGATCCCGTACTCCAGGCGGTAGGCGATCAGGGTCACCGCGGCCTCCACCCAGGGGGCCGGGTCCGGGTTGGTGATCTCCCCCAGGCCGATGCGGAACCACAGCGGCAGGCGGGTGTCGGCGGCCAGGGCGCGTTCGAGGCGCTTGCGGGCGATGTCCAGGACCTCCTGGCGGGCCTTGTCACCGGCCATGACGGCCTCGGCGCGCCACGGCTCCTCCGCGGCGGCCTGGTCGGCGGCCAGGCGCTCCGCCGCGTCCGCCGCCTCGGCCTCCCGCACGCTCAGCTGCCAGTCCAGGTTGTCCACCCGGTGCTGGAGCTGGTCGCGCTCGATGCGCGGGACCCGGCCGGAGGTCAGCTTGGTGGCGACCGCGTCCCGCTCCTGGCGCAGCGAGTCGTACTCGGCCACCTCGGAGCGCAGCTCGGCCCGCACGGAGTCGGCCAGCAGCTCCTGCTCGGCGTCCCACGCGGCGCGCAGCGCGGCCACGGTGTCGGCGATGCCGTCCACCGCGTCCAGGTCCTCGTCCGGGCCCGAGCCGGCCCCGGAGAGCCTGCTCTCCAGCACGCGCAGGCGCGTGCTCACCCGGTTGAGCTCGGCCTTCAACGACTCCGTGGTGGCGACGAGGTCCGCGACCGTGGGCTCGACCTCGTCGAGCCTCTCCTTCTCCGTGGGCACGTGTTCAGGGAACCCGACGATGGGGCCTTGTCCAGGGACGTATCGGAAAAACCACGCCAACGGGCCGACACGAACCTCCGGAATGGTTAACGGCTGATCACTGACGGTGAGGATGTCTGAAAAGCGGCTTTGCGGTGTATGCCTGGTGCATGGCAACGTCGGTGCACGAGACGGAACGCAAGTACGAGGCGCCCGACGGGGTGGCGCTGCCGGACCTGACCGGGCTGCCCGGCGTCGCCGCGGCGGCGGGTCCGGAGGAGCAGAGGCTGGAGGCCGTGTACTACGACACGGCGGACCTCCGGCTGGCCCGCGCCGGGTTGACGCTGCGCCGCCGCACCGGCGGCGACGACGCGGGCTGGCACCTCAAGCTGCCGGTCGGCGGCGACACCCGCGAGGAGGTGCGGCTGCCACCGGGCCGCGCGGCCAAGCACCCGCCCAAGGAGCTGGGCTCGCTGGTCCAGGTGCACGCCAGGGGCAACGCCCTGGAGCCGGTGGCGCGCATCCGGACCACGCGGCACCGGTGGCAGCTGGTGGACGACAAAGGTCGGTTGCTCGCCGAGGTGGTCGAGGACCTGGTCTCGGCGCAGGACGCGGTCGACGACTCGAACGTCGAGTCGTGGCGCGAGGTCGAGGTGGAGCTGGGCGAGCGCGGTGACGTCGGGTTGCTGGAGCGGGTCGAGGCGCGGTTGTCGGACGCCGGGATCGTGCGGTCGCGGTCGTCGGCCAAGTTGACCCGGTTGCTGGCCGGGCGGCTCTCGGTCGGGGCCGGCGGGTCTGGGGGCTCGGGTGGGTCTGAGGG
>NZ_JBHWIE010000099.1:0-24659 GCF_042732085.1 Actinosynnema sp. NPDC059797 | reverse complement strand
GATCAGGTGACCTCGCCCTTGAAGCGCTTGCGGAACAGGACGGTCGCGATGATCGCCGCGACCGCGAACCCGACCGCGAACCACAGCGACCAGCGCCAGCCCACGAGGACGGCGGCGGGGTCGCCCGCGCCGCCCGCGGTCGCGGTGAAGTGGGCCGCCACCGAGGTCAGGACGCCCACGCCCATCGCCAGCCCCAGCTGCTGGGACACGTTGATCAGGGCGCCGGCCGTGGCCTGCCGGCCCTCGTCGGCGCCGTTCGTGCCGGCGATGCTCGTCGTGATCAGCGCGACGATGTGCCCGAAGGCGTTCACGGAGGTGCCGATCAGGACGAGGGTGAGCCCGTTGTCCTCCGGGAGGCCCACCATGACCAGGATGCCGGCCGTCTCGACGACGATCGCGCACAGCAGGACGCGGTAGAGCCCGAAGCGCTCGGTGAGCCTGCCCGCGTAGATGCCGGTGACGATCGCGATCACGCCCGAGACCGCGAACGCCAGGCCGGTGGCGAGCGCGTTCAGGCCGAGGTGCGACTGGAGGTAGAGCGTGAGGATGAACAGCATCCCGCCGTAGGAGCAGATCAGCAGGACGTTGACCAGGTTGGCCGCGCCGATGGCGGAGACGCGGAAGATGGAGATCGGCACGAGGGCGTTCTCCTTCCGCGACTCCACGCGGACGAACAGCGCGACGGCGGGCACCGCGATGGCGGCGCACAGGAGGATCGGCGCCGACAGCCAGCCGTGCTTCTCGCCCTCGGTGAGGGCGAACACGATCGCGACCATGCCGGCGGTGGCCAGGGCCGCGCCGGGGACGTCGAGGTCGCGCGAGGCGCGCTCGTCCCGGCTCTCGTCGAGGTGGGCGCGGGCGAGCAGGCAGGCGACCAGCACGATCGGGACGTTGATCAGGAAGGTGGAGCGCCACCCGGCGAACTCGGTGAGCACGCCGCCGAGGACCATGCCGGAGACGAACCCCGCCGACAGCGCCGACCCGTAGATGCCGAGGGCGCGCTGGCGCTGCGGTCCCTCCGGGATGGTCGCCTGGAGGAGCCCCAGGCCCGCCGGCGCGATGAACGCGGCGGCGATGCCCTGGAGGGCGCGGCCCGCGATGAGCACCTCCGGCGACCAGGCCAGGCCCGCGAGGAGCGAGGCGAGCATGAAGCCGACGAGGCTCCAGGTGAACACCCGCTTCCGGCCGAAGAGGTCGGCGACCCGGCCGCCGAGGAGGAGGAAGCCGCAGAAGGCCAGGGGATAGGTCGAGAGGACCCACGCGACGCCGCCCCCGGAGCCGAAGTCCATCCCCTCCTGGATGCTCGGCGCGGCGACGTTGATGATCGAGTAGTCGAGGGCGACCAGGAACTGGGTCCCGCAGATGACGGTGAGCTGCCAGAACCGGCGTGATCGGAGCCTGCTCTCGCCGGTCTCGTCCGGGTGGAGCGATGTTTCGGCCATTCCGCGTTCCTCCCACTTCTGTCGACCGCCGATTCGGCCGCGACGGGCAGGTCCAGGAGATCCCGGGCAACGGGCCACGGGTCTGTGGGTAACTCTTAACTACACGTTATTAGGTTACTCAGGGAGTGCGCGGCGCCGCCACTCGAAGCGGTGGGCGCCGCGCGCGGCGGCACCGGGGACGCCCCCGGGGACGGTCCGGGGGGCCTGGACCTGGCGCCTGCGCCGGCGTGGCCGTGCCCCCGGCCGCCGGGGTCCTGCCCCGGCAGCGCGGGCGCGGCCCGCCGATCGGACCCGGGGGACAGGAACGCGCGGTGGAGGTGGGTCACGGCGTCCAGCACGTCGTGCTCGGCGCAGGTGACGGAGATCCGCCTGGCGTGGACGGCCGTGCCGCGCACCACGACGCGCCGGGCCCGGAGCGCGTCCAGCACCAGGGGGTGGTGGGTCCGGAAACCCCGGCCCACCAACGACACCTTCCCGAAGGGGCCCGACCAGCGGCACCCGGTGAAGGCGCCCGCCGCGCGCAGCCCGGCGAGCACGGCGTCGACCTGCGCGCGGTCCTCGGCGCACGCGGTGAACCGCAGCGAACGCGCGGCGGGCACGTCGCCGGCCGGGTGGTCGAGCACGTCCACCGACAGCGACGGGTCGGCCAGCGCGGCGACGACGGCGTCCCGCGCGGCGGGGTCGATCCCGTCGAGCCGGCAGCGCAGCTGACCGGTCTGGTGGGCGATGCCGACGGCGGCGAACCGGTCGCCGTCGGGCGGGTCGGCCGGGTGGTCGTCGGTCACCCAGGTGCCGGCGGCGCCGGTCGCGCTGGACCGCACGTGGACGGGGACGCGGTGGGCGCGGGCGTACTCCACGCTGGGGTGGGCCAGCACCGCGGCGCCGTGGGCCGCCAGCTCGGCCATGTCCGCGTAGGACACGTGCTCCACCTTGCGCGCCTCGGCGACGTGCCTCGGGTCGGCGGTGAACACGCCCTCGACGTCGGTGAAGATCTCGCACACCTCGGCCCGCAGCGCCGCGGCCAGGGCGACGGCGGTGGTGTCGGAGCCGCCCCGGCACAGGGTGGTGAGCTCGCCGCTGTCCGCCGCGACGCCCTGGAAGCCCGTCACCACCGGGACCAGCCCGGCCCGGACGCAGTCGAGCACCCGGGTGGGGTCGACGTCGACGATCCGCGCGCACCCGTGCACCCCGTCGGTGATGATGCCGCCGTCGCGGCCGCTGAACGAGCGGGCGGGCACGCCCAGCTCCCGCAGCGCGATGGCGAGCGCCGCCGCGGAGGCCAGTTCGCCGGTGCTGAGCAGGAGGTCCAGCTCCCGGCCGTGCGGGGCGTCGGTGAGGGTGCGCGCCAGGCCGAGCATGGTGTCGGTCGTGCCGCCCATCGCGGACACCACGACCACCACGGGCCGGTCCTCGGCGGCGATGCGCCGGGCCGCGCGGCTGATCCTGCCCGCGTCGCTCAACGAGGTGCCGCCGTACTTCTGCACCACCAGCCTCATCGGTCCGCACCTGCCCCCGGCCACCCGCGGTGGACCGCCCGACACCGGCACGCCGTCGTCGGCTCCCCCGTCATGTCGTCCCCCGACCTTCGCGTCGCAGCCGGGACGGGGTGCCGAGCCGCACCGACTCGACCGCGGCCCGCCGGTAGTAGAGCTGGGCGTCGTTGTCCGAGACCATGCCCGCGGCGCCGTTGACCTGCATGGCCTGCACGGTCACGGTGAGCGCCAGCTCCGCCGCCGCGGCGAGGACGGCCGCCGCGTGCCCGGTCGCGTCGCGGTCGTGCACGAGCAGGCGCGTCGCGTCCACGTGCATGGACAGCTCGCCGAGCCGGAACGCCAGGCCCTGGAACTTGCCGATGGGCTGGCCGAACTGGCGGCGCGCCTTGGCGTACTCCACGGCGTGGTCGAGGGCGGCCTGCGAGAGCCCCACCAGGTAGGCGGCCTGGCGCACGCGGGCGTTGGCCAGCGCCGCGCCCCACCCGTCGGAGCCGGCCCACGCGGTCACGGGCGTGCCGTCGAACTCCACCTCGTGCTCCTCGCCCCGGCCGGTCTCCTCGTGCCGCCGCACCCGGGTCGACGGGTGGCCGGCGCGCACGAGCGCCAGGCGCGGCCCGTCGTCGCCGGCGCCGCCGACGACGAAGTGGTCCACCTCCGCGGCGAAGCCGACGAAGGACCGCCGCGCGGAGACCGCGTCGTCCCGGGCGGTCAGCGGCTCGTCCGCGACCGCCAGCGCCACCGGCGACCCGCCGAAGTCGTGGTCCGGGAACAGCTCCCGCGCGGTGAGCGTGTCGAGCAGCGGCCCCTGGTACGCCACGGAGCCGAGCAGTTCGGCCAGCCGCACGGCGTCGGGCCGGTCGAGCCCGTCCAGCGCGCCGAGGCCGACCAGCCCCTGCCACACCATCGCGCGGACCTCGCGGCCGTCGTCGCCGCCCTCGGCGCCCGTGCGCGGCCGGTCGGCCATCCGGCGCACCATCGGCGCCAGTTCCTCGTCGAAGAAGTCCGCGATCGCCGCGGTTCCCCTGTCGGTCATGACGGCAACCCCAATTTCGACGTGGCGACGAAGTAGAGCATCACTTCCGAGGACCCCTGGGCGAGCGTGAGGCCGGGCGCCTCCCGCAGCGAGGCGTCGAACACGCCCTCGGCGATCGCCGCGGGGTCGCGCGCGTCCAGCAGCGCCCGCGGCCCGATCAGCTCGACCGCCGCCACCGCCAGCGCCTTGGCCGTCTCGGACGTGTACCACTTGGCGGTCGCCGACTGCACCTCGTCGGGCCGGCCCTCGTGCAGGTTGGCGATGCACCGCCAGGCCAGCAGCCGGGCCGCGCGCACCCGCGTCTCCAGCTCCACCAGGCGTTCCTCGCAGCCGGGTGGCGCGTGCTCGCGCAGCGCGGCCAGCGTGCGCTCGGCCTTGGCCGAGTGGTCGAGCCCGGTGCGCTCCAGGGGGAGCACGTCGTTCAGCACCTGCCACCCGTCGTCGACCTCGCCGAGCACGTCCTCGGGCCCGACGCGGATCCCGCCGAGCGTCACCAGGTCGAACCGCTCCTCGGACAGGTTCCACACCGGCTCGATGACCACGCCGACGCTCTGGAGCGGCACCAGGAACAGCGTGATGCCGAAGAAGTTCACCGGTCCGGTCGACGTGCGGGCCGCGCACAGCGCGAAATCGCTGTGCTGCGCCTTCATGTTGTAGAGCTTCCGGCCGTGCAGGCGCCAGTTGTCGCCGTCCGGCTCGGCGCGCGTGGTCAGCGACGCCAGGTCGGAGCCGACGTCCGGCTCGCTGAACAGCACGTTGGCCGTGGTCTCGCCGCGCGCCAGGCCCGGCAGGAACCGCTCCTTCTGCTCGGGCGTGCCGAACAGGTTGATGGCGTTGCCGACGATGTCCACGCCCAGCGAGTGCACGTTCTCGGGCACGCCGTGGCGGATCAGCTCCTCGGTGACGATCGCCTTCTCCACGATCGTGCCGCCCGACCCGCCGTAGCGCTCGGGCCAGTTGATCGCGAGCCAACCGAGCTTGCCCAGCCGCCGGTGCACGTCGAGCAGCCCGGTCTCCTGCCCGAACGGCATCCGCCGGGACCGCGCGACCTCCTCGCGCACCGCGTCCTCGCACAGCAGCTTGCAGACGTCCTGTCGGAATTCTTCCTGTTCCGGCGTGAAGGCCGGCATCATCGTGCACTCACCTCGCTCAGCTCCTCGCGCATCGCTTTCGCCAGCGCTTCGACGTTGGGGGGTTGGAGCATGGTGTAGTGGTCGCCCGGCACCACCCGGACGGCGTCGGCGAGGGGCCGCCACCGCTCGAGGTAGGCGGGTCCGGAGTCCGCGGAGGACAGCAGCACCACCCGCGCGTCCACGGGGGACGGCCGGTGCGCCAGGAACGCGCGCACGTTGGCCGCGAACACCGCGAACCGCGTCGCCAGCTCGGCGCCGCCCGGTTCGACGCCCATTCCCCTGACGTCGGCGTCGAACCAGGCGCGCAGCTCGTCGTCGCGGGGAGCGGACGGCGCGTCGGGGATGCCGGTGTCGAGCACCAGCACCACCGCGACGTCGCCGTCCTGGCGCGCCATCTCCAGCGCCACCGCGCCGCCGGCCGACCAGCCGCCCAGGACCAGCGGCCCCTCGGGGCGGACCTCGCGCACCGCGGCCAGGTAGGCGGCGGCCGTGTCGGGGAGCGACCGCTCCTCGACCGCGCCGCCGTGCAGGCCCGGGCTCTCCAGCGCGTGCACGGGCTGGTCGTCGCCCAGCAGCGCGGCCGGCGCGGCGTAGGGCGCGACCGACCCGCCGACCGCGTGCACGAGGAACAGCGGGGGCCGCGTGCCCTCGGCCCTGAGCGGCACGAGCGGTGACTCCGCCCGCCGGGAGGAGCGCGGCCCCGGCGGGGCGGGGGCGGCCCCCCGCCGCGCGAGGACCTCCTCCCGCCTGTCCCGCAGCCGGAGCCGCAGCAGCGCGCGCCGCTTCTCCTCCAGGGTGGTCGGCCGTGCGGCGTCCATCAGCGGGACTTCCCCAGCAGCCGGTCGACTTCCTCCTCGGACATCTCGGCGATCTGCGCCTCCAGCTGCGCCACCTCGTCGTCGCCGAGCAGCGCGCGCTGCGCCTCGTCGACCTGCTCGGCGAACTGGCTGAGCAGCGGGTAGCTGAACAGGCGCCGCGGGTCGAGGGTGACCTGGAAGGCGTCCCGCACCCGCGAGATCATCTGCGTCACCTGGAGCGAGTTGCCGCCGAGGACGAAGAAGTTGTCCTGCGCGCCGACGCTGCCCGGGTCGAGGCTCAGCAGGCCCGTCCAGATCTCGGCGAGCCGGCGCTGCGTCTCGGTGGTCAGCTCGACCTGCTCCTCGCCGCCGCCGGGGCGCGGGTCGGGCAGCTTCGCGTGGTCGACCTTGCCGGTCGAGGTCAGCGGGAGCTGCTCCAGCCGGACGTAGTCGGTCGGCACCATGTGCAGGGGCAGCCGCCCGGTCAGGTGCTCGCGCAGCGCGTCCTGCTCGAACTCGCCGACGACGTAGGCGGCGAGCCAGGCCGACGGCGTGCCCGCGTCGCGCACGGTCACGACGCACTGCCGCACGCCCTGGAAGCTCTCGATGGCGTGCTCGACCTCGCCCAGCTCCACGCGCAGGCCGCGCAGCTTCACCTGGCGGTCGACCCGGCCCAGGAACTCCAGGTTGCCGTCGGTGTTCCAGCGAACCAGGTCGCCGGTGGCGTACATGCGCTCGCCCGGGTTCGGCGCGAACGGGTCGGGCAGGAACTTCGCGGCGGTCTGGTCGGGGCGGCCGAGGTAGCCGGTCGCCAGGCCCGCGCCCGCCATGAACAGCTCACCGGGCACGCCGACCGGCACCGGCCGCAACGCGCCGTCCAGCACGTAGGCGCGCTGGTTGGCCATCGCCCGCCCGATCGGCGGCGTGCCGTCCAGCGGCTCCGGCGGGCACAGGTAGTCGACGCACGTGACGGTGACCTCGGTGGGGCCGTACCCGTTGTGGAACTCGCGCCCCGGCTTGCTCCACCGGTTGACCAGCTCCGGGCCGAACGGCTCCATGCCGATGAAGCACACCCGCAGGTCCTCCAGCTCGGACGGGTCGAGCAGCCCGAGCACCGCGGGCGGGATGTCCACCATGGTCACCCGCTCCCGCGCCAGCAGCGCCTGGAGCTCCTCCGGGTCGAGCAGCTCGGCGCGCGGCGCGCCCACGATGGTGCCGCCGGCGGTCAGCGTCGAGAACACGTCCGACACGCTCACGTCGAAGGCGGGGTTGGAGAACTGCACGATGCGGTCGTCCGGCGTCACCGAGAACATCCGCTGGAAGGTGGTGCAGAAGTTCACCACGGCCCGGTGGGGCACGACGACGCCCTTGGGGGTGCCGGTGGAGCCCGACGTGTAGATGACGTAGGCCGGGTCCTCCTGCGCCACGCCGACGGAGGGCGGGGTGGCCTCGCGCCCGTCGAGCGCGTCGGTGTCGAGCAGGACCCGCCCGATCTCCGAGGGCACCTTGTCGGCCAGGTCCGACGTCGTCACCACGGCGGCCACGTCGGCGTCGCCCAGCTGGTAGGCGAGCCGGTCCGCCGGGTACTGCGGGTCGAGCGCCAGCCACGCGCCGCCCGCCTTGAGCACGCCCAGCTCGGCGGCGGGCAGGTCGAACCCGCGCTCCAGCAGCACGCCGACCACGCGCCCCGGCTCCACCTTGAAGTCGTCGACCAGCGCGTTGGCCAGCCGGTTGGACCGCTCGTCGAGCTGCGCGTAGGTCAGGTCCTGCCCGTCGAAGCGCATCGCGACCGCGTCGGGCGACTCGGCGACGCGCGCCGCGACCAGCTCGTGCAGCAGGCGCCCGTCGACCTCGCCGGGCTCGGGGTTCCACTCGGTGAGCACGCGCCGGCGCTCGTCCTCGGACATGACGTCCAGCTCGTCGATCCGGGCGTCCGGCCGGGACAGCGCGTCGGCCATGACCGTGCTGAAGTGCCGGACCAGCCGCTCGATGCTCTCGTGCTCGAACAGCTCGGAGGAGTACTCGATCCACACGCCCAGCCCGCCGTCCGGCAGGTCGTTGATCTGGAAGGTGCAGTCGAACCGGCACGTCTCGGGCTGCGGCGTCAGCATCTCGACCTCGACGCCGGGGAAGCGCCAGCGCGCGATCATCGACTCGGGCAGCAGCGTGAACAGGTGCGCGACCACCGGGTTGCGGCCCGGCACCCGCTCCGGCTTCAGCTCCTCCACCAGGCGGCCGAACGGCACGTCCTGGTTCGCCATCGCCTCGATGACGTTGTTGTTGGCGGCCTGCACCAGGTCGCGGAAGGTGGGGTTGCCCTTGAGGTCGCCGCGGACGATCACCGTGTTGGCGAAGAAGCCCATCATGGACTCGGTCTCGGAGCGCGTCCGGCCGGACAGGACCGACCCGAGCGCGATGTCCTCCTGACCGGTGTAGCGGCCCAGCACGACCTGGTAGGCCGCCATCGTCAGGGCGAGCAGCGAGACGTTCTCGGCCTTCGCCAGCTCGCGGACGCCGCGCGCCAGGTCGTCGGGCAGGCGGGTCTCGTGGATGCGCCCCGCACCGGTGGGCGCGGCCGGCCGCTGGTGGTCGCTGCGCCACTCCAGCGGCTCCATGCCGTCCACGGCGGAGTGCCAGTAGTCGATCTGCTTGGTGGGCTCCTCGCTGAGCAGCCACAGCCGCTGCCACGCCGCGTAGTCGGCGGGCTGGAGGGTCAGCTCGGGGAACTCCGCGCCGTCCGGGTCGGTGTAGCGGGCCGTCAGCTCCTCGGCGAACTGGCGCGACGACCAGCCGTCGATGACGATGTGGTGCCAGACGATGGACAGCACGTGGTCCTCGGGCCCCAGGCGCAGCAGGCCGAACCGGTACGGCGGCTCGTTGCGCAGGTCGAACTCCTGCCGCACGTGCGCGTCGATCCAGTCCTGAACGGACCCCTCGTCGCCGTCGGTGACCGGCAGCTCCCACGTCGAGGGCGGCGGGTCCACCCGCTGGAACGGCACGCCGTGCTCGTCGCCGAACCTGGTGCGCAGGCTCTCGTGCCGCGAGACGATGCCGCGCAGCGCGCCGGACAGCGCGTCCACGTCGAGCGGCCCGCGCAGGCGCATCGCGAACGGCACGTTGTAGACCGGCGCGCCCGCGACCATCTGGTGCAGGAACCACAGGAACCGCTGCTGCTCGGCGATGGCCATCTTGTCGGTGCGGGGCACGGCGACGATCCGCTCCCGCTCGGCCTTCTCCGCCACGCGCTGGCGGACCTTCATCTCCAGCAAGGCGCGCCGGATGTCGGCGACGTTGCCGCCCTCTGGTGTGGTGCTCATGGTCTCGGTCTCCTCCTTCACCGTCGCACGCTCAACGGGCGCAAGTCGGTCCACGCCTGCGCGATGTGCGCCAGGCACTCGTCCTTGTCGCCTTCGACACCGGCCTCGCGCCAGCCGTCCGGGAGGTCCCTGCCGGCGGGCCAGATCGAGTACTGCTCCTCGTGGTTGACCACCACGACGAACTTCTCCTCCATTGCGCTTACCTCTCCTGTGCTACCAGGGCGGGAACGTCGGCCAGCTCGGTCAGGTAGCGGTCGAGCGCGTCGAGCCCGTCCGCCGGCCGCGCCGACGGGACCGAGCGGCTGCGGAACCGCTCGGTGTCGAACTGCCGGGAGCCGTCGGTGAACATCCGGTCGAACTCCGGTGGCGCCTCGTCGAGGCCGTCGACCGCCGGCGGCAGCAGCAGGCGCAGCCGGACGAGCCTCTCGTCGGACTCGCCGGCGGCCTCCAGGCGGTCGCGGAACCGCGCGTAGCCGACCCGGTCGAGCCGGCACCGGTCGGCCAGCGCCTCGAACGCCTCGGCGAAGCGCAGCGCCACGGGCCACAGCACGTGCACCGCGCCGTCGGGCACCTCGACGTCGCCGGTGGCGGCGCGCGCCACGAACCGGCTGACCACGTCCACGGGCGTCAGGTCGGTCGCGGCGCGGGTCGGGAAGACACACCCGGTGCGCACGCACGCGTACAGCAGGTTGTGCGCCAGCGAACCCGGGTTGGCCACGCCCGTCGACCGGTGCGGCCAGACCTCGCCGAGCCGGTACGCCACCGAGCCGACGCCCTGCTTGCGCGCCGTGGCGAGCATCCGCTCGGCGACGTACTTCGACCGGTTGTAGCCGTCCTCGGCGATCTCGTCCGGCTCCGGGACCCGGTCCTCGGTGACGAGCGGGTCGCCCGGCGCGGCGGGCGGGAAGATGCTCAGGGTGGACAGGGTGTGCACGCGCGCGCCGCCCGCGGCGAGCTTGATCAGCTCCTGGACGCCCAGCACGTTGGTCGGCCGGTGGTCCAGGTAGTCGGACAGGAAGTTGACCGCCCCCGCCGCGTTGACGATGCCGGACACGGTCGACGACAGCTCGTCGAACCGCTCCTGCGACAGCCCGAGCAGCTCGCTGCCCAGGTCGCAGGGGAGCACCTCGACGCGCCCGGAGTCGAGCGCCGGGGGCAGCGCCCGCCGGGCGGACGCCAACCGGTACCGGTCCAGGACGTCGGCCACGCGCCGGACGCCCTCGGCGGGGTCGGAGCACCGGACCAGGCAGACCAGGTCGGCGTTGGAGCGCACCAGCAGCTCGGCGAACACGTGCGCGCCGACGAAGCCGGTCACGCCGGTGAGCAGCAGCGACCGCGGCGGGGTCCACTCCAGGTCGTGCTTGATGTAGGCCAGTTCGGCGCTGTCGTCGTCGGCGTCGCCGGTCAGCCGCTGCGCCTGGGCGCGCACGGTCGACGCGACGAGGAAGTCCCTGGGCCGCACCGGTCTGCCCAGCCGCTCGCTGACCGCGACGGTGAGCCGGTACGCGGCCAGCGAGTTGCCGCCGTACTCGGAGAACGGCACGTCCACCGAGACCCGGTCCCGCTCCAGCACCTCGCACCACGCGGCGCAGATCAGCTCCTCCATCGGGTCGGCCGGCGCCTCGAAGTCCTCCACCGGCTCCGGCAGCGGCGCCGCGCCGTTCTCCAGGAGCGCGGTCAGCGCCTTGCGGTCGGCCTTGCCGTTGCGGTTGAGCGGGAACGCGTCGAGCACCACGACCCGCTGCGGCACGTGCTCCGCCGGGAGCTTGCCCGCCGCGTGCTCGCGCAGCTGCTCGGCGGACGGCGGGTCGTCCGCCGAGCGCGGCGTGACGCAGCCGACCAGCGTGCACTCCGGCGCCTCGCCGAGCACGACCGCCATCGCGCCATCCACGAGCGGGTGGTCGGACAGGGCCGAGGCGACGTCGCCCAGCTCCACCCGCACGCCGCCGAGCTTGACCTGCTCGTCGCGCCGGCCGATGAAGTGCAGCACGCCGTCCTCGTCGACCCGGCCCAGGTCGCCCGTCCGGTAGAGCCGGTCGCCCGGTATGCCGGGGAACGGGTTGGCCACGAACGCCCGCGCGGTGCGCTCGGGGTCGTCGAGGTAGCCCGCGCCGAGGCACTCGCCGCCGAGGTGGATCTCCCCGGGAGCGCCCACCGGGACGGGCCGCAGGTCGTCGTCGAGCACGATCGCGGCGGTGTTGTCGATGGGCCGCCCGATCGGGATGCGGTCCGCGTCGGCGTCCGTGACGTCGTGGAACACCGAGCCGATCGAGCACTCCGTCGGCCCGAACGTGTTGGTGACCTCGATGCCGGGCAGCAGCGCGCGCAGCCGGTGCACCACGCCGGCGTTGGCCGCCTCGCCGCCGATCAGCATCCGCCGCAGGCTCGACGCGGCCTCGCGCAGGTCCTCGCGCAGCTCCAGCAGCGCGACGAACGCCGCGAGCACGGACGGCACGAAGTCGGTGACCGTGACCCCGTGGCGGCCGATGGTCGTCGCGGTCTCCTCCAGGTCGAGGATGCCGTCGCGGTGCGGCAGCACGACCTGCCCGCCGGACACGAGCGGCCACAGCACCTGCCACATCGAGGAGTCGAAGGTGGACCGGCTGTTCTGGAGCGTCACGTGGCCGGAGCCGTCGCCGAACCGGCGCGACATCGCGGTCAGCCTGTTGACCAGGCCGCGGTGGTGGTTGAGCGCGCACTTGGGCGTCCCGGTCGAGCCGGACGTGTAGAACCCGTAGATCAGGTCCAGGGGTCCGGGGTCGCGGCCCGCCGGCGCCGGCGCGGCGGCGGCGGGCGGCTCGGAGCAGTCGACGACCACCGTCGGCACGGACAGCCCCAGTTCGGCGGCGGTGCCCGCGGTCGTCGGCGACACCACGACGGCGGGCGGCCCCAGCTCGGCCATGATCGCGCCGAGGCGGTCGAGCGGCCAGGCCGGGTCCAGCGGCACGAACGCCGAGCCCGTCTTCATCACGCCGAAGAGCGCGGTCGGGAACTCGGGTCCGTCCGCCACCAGCACGGGCACCAGTCGCCGTGCCGCCGCACCGCTGCCGACCAGCCGGTTGGCCACCACGTCGGAGGCGGCGTCGAGGTCGGCGTAGGTCATCGTGACGTCGCGGTAGCGGATCGCGGGGCGGTCCGGCGCGTTGCGGACCTGTTCCCGGAACAGGTCCAGGACGGTGCTGTGCCGGGGGAACGCGTGCCTCGGTCCCAGGGACTGGCGAACGGGGTCGTGGTCGTGGTCGTGCGAGGGCGTGTGGTCATGGCTTCGCATCGAGTCCCCATAGTCTCGACTGGCGGGAGGTGCCTGTACGTCACGCGGATCGGCAACTGATCCGGTCAAGAATTCTCGGAATTCCGAAGTCGATCCGCTGCGCGCACGACGAGGGGATCGAAAGGCTTTCGGGCTCTTTTCGGCAACCGTCGAGAGCCGGCTGCTCGTCGTGCGAATCCGGTGTTGCGGGTGTGCGGGCGCCGATCGGTGATCCGGGCGAACGCCCTCGTCACCGCATCCTCCGGGGCCCCGGTGCCGCGCAGTCCGGTGTCGACCGGCTCACTGCCGAATGTTGTACCGCGAGTAATGGACCTGCGGGGGCGGTGGCGGAGGATCAGCGGGTGCTCGATCATCTGCACCGGTAATCCCATGTCGCCTGGGTACCCGGCGGTTCGGGCCCCATGCGGTGGTCACTCAAACAGAGTAAAATTCTCTTTGCCCACTGTGGACGGTGATCTTGTTCCTCGCCGCCGCGGTCCGCCTCTCGCACTCCCGGCGTCACCAGGAAGAATGCGCCCGAAAGCGCACCGAGGCGGATCGCGTTGATCACGGCGATATTACTTTGCGTAATCCCGAAGTGGGGCCTGATCAACATGTCGGATCGCCGTCCGCGCGTTATCGTCGGTCGATGTCGACGCATTGGTCGTCGAATCCCCCTGTTCTCCGACGCGAGGAGGAGCGCGTGCTTCGAGCCGGTGAAAACGAACGCACTGGGTTATTTCAAGCGGGAGGGCTCTCCTCCCTGGCAGTCGGGATCTGGCTCCGCGAGCGGTCCGTGCCGACCAGGCACTACGTCGCCGACATCGGGCAGTCGGACCGCGCGGAGCTGGACGCGCTCGTCTCCTCCCTGCGGGCGTTCGGCGCCGAGGTCGTGCTCGTCGACCTGAGGTCGTCGATGGCCGCCGTGGCATCGGACCTGCTGCGGTACCGCGCCCGCCACGACGGCGGCTACTGGAACACGACCGGCGCCGCGCGCTTCGTGCTCGTCAACGAGCTGGCGCCGCTGATGCGGGACGACGGCTGCCGGGTGCTCGCCCACGGCTGCGTCGGCGGCGGCAACGACCAGCGCCGCTTCGCCCGCTACGGCGCCGCGGTCGCGCCGGGGCTGACCGTCCTCGAACCGTGGACGGAACCGCGGGCGCTGGAGCGCTTCCCGGACCGCGCCGCCATGCTGGAAGCCGTCGTCCGGCACGGGCTGCGCCTCGACCCGGGCAGCGGGACCGAGCGGTCCACCGACGCCAACCTCGCCGGCGCCTCGCACGAGTCGGCCGAGCTGGAGGACCTCGGCACGCCGGTCACCCGGCTCGACCCCCGGTGGAGCCGGTGGCCCGAACAGGCGCCGGCCGAACCCGAGACCGTCACCGTCACCTTCCGCGACGGGCGGGTCTCCGACGTCGACGGCAGCGGACCCGACCCGGTCGCCTGGATGGCGCGGGCCAACGAGGTCGGCGCGCGGCACGGCGTCTGGCTGCGCGACGTGGTCGAGCGGCGCATCATCGGCACGGTCTGCCGGGGCATCTACGAGTCACCGGGCCTGGAACTGCTCGAACGCGCGTGGACCCGGATCCTCCAGGCCTGCCTCGACGCCGCCGGGCGCGAGCTGTACGACCGGCTGGGCGCGGCCCTGGGCGCCGCGATGTACGAGGGGCGGTGGCTCGAACCGGCCGCGCACGCGGCGCGGGACGGGATCGACCGGCTCGTCGACGAGGTCGGCGGCAGCGTGACCCTGTCCGTCCACCGGGGCATCGCCCGGGTCGAGCGGGTGAAGGTCGCCGGCGGCGTGGTGCAGCAGACCAGGTTCGGCTCCGGCGGCAACCGCTGGAGCCGGGTGGCCACCGTCTAGGAACGGGAGGAGGGAACCGATGCGCGAGCGACGATTCGGCCGACTGGGCTGGCAGGTCGGCGAAGTCGGCTGCGGCATGTGGGGCGTGGCCGGCGGCGAGGGCGGGTGGACCGGCGCCGACGACGACACGGGGGAGGCCGCGCTCGACGAGGCCGTGCGGCTGGGCTGCACCTTCTTCGACACCGCCTGGATCTACGGCCGCGGGCACAGCGAGGAGATGCTCGGCAGGCTGGTCGAGCGGCACCCGGACCGCCGGCTCCGCACCGCGACCAAACCGCCGCCCAAGGACCGCAGGTGGCCGTCCACCCGCGACTCGCGGCTGTCCGACGTGTACCCGCCGGACCACCTCTGGGAGTACCTGCACCGCAGCCTCGAAGGGCTCCGCGCGCCGTCCGTGGACCTGTTCCAGTTCCACGTCTGGGAGGACTCCTGGGCGAACGACCCGGCCTGGCAGGACGCCGTCGTGGAGATGAAGGAACGCGGGCTGGTCGGCGGCGTGGGCATCAGCGTCAACCGCTGGGAACCCTGGAACGTGCTGCGGACGCTGGAGACCGGGCTCATCGACTCGGTGCAGGTCATCTACAACATCTTCGACCAGGCGCCCGAGGACGAGCTGTTCCCGGCGTGCCGGGAGCTGGACGTCGCGGTGATCGCCCGGGTGCCCTTCGACGAGGGCACGCTCACCGGCACCCTCACCCGCGAGTCCCGATGGCCCGAGGGCGACTGGCGCAACACCTACTTCGTGCCCGAGAACCTCATCCCGAGCGTGGAGCGCGCCGAAGCGCTGGCCCGAATCGTGCCCGAGGGCATGACCATGCCCGAGCTGGCGCTGCGCTTCATCCTCCAGAACCCCGACGTCGCCACGGTGATCCCCGGCATGCGCAACCCCGCGCACGTCCGGGCGAACATCGCCACCAGTGACGCCGAACCGCTGAGCGAGGAGCTGATGGCCCGACTGCGCGAACACCGCTGGGACCGCAAGCCGACGGAGTGGTCGCAGTGACCGCCGCGCCGAAGCCCGTCGAGGGCAAGCCCATCGTGCTGTGGGCGGTGCCGCGGTCCCGCTCCACCGCGTTCCTGCGGATCATGCTCGAACGCGGCGACCTCGAAGTGGCCCACGAGCCGTTCTCGTACCTCCAGCTCGACGGCCACTTCGAGTTCGCGGGCAGGCGCGCCACGTCGCCGGTCGAGCTGCTCGACGCGGTACTCGACGTCAACGCCACCGGGCGCCGGGTGTTCGCCAAGGACACCTCCGACTACCGGTACGAGCCGCTGCTGGAGGACGAGCGCCTTTTCACCGACGTCGTCAACACCTTCATGATCCGGGAGCCGAAGGCCGCGATCTCCTCGCACTACGCGGTGAACCCGGACGCCGCCCTGGACGAGTACGGGTTCGAGTACCTGCACGCCATCTTCGACGCCGTGCGGTCGGCCACCGGCGAGGTGCCGCTGGTGATCGACGGCGACGACCTGGTGGCCAACCCCGAGGCGCTGGTCCGGGCGTACTGCGAGCGGGTCGGGCTCGAGTTCCTGCCCGAGGCGCTGAGCTGGGAGCCCGGCGAGCGGGAGCACTGGCGTCGCACGGGTCGCTGGCACGCGGAGGTGGCCGAGAGCAGCGGGCTGGTGGCGAAGGCGCCGGAGCGGCGCGAGACGCCCGACACCAACGAGCACCTGCGCCGCGTCGCGGAGCACCACCAGCCGTTCTACGACGAGCTGGCGCGCCACCGCCTGGTCGCCTAGGTCCGGTGCGGCGGGCAGGGCACCGCCCGGCGCCGGGGAGAGTCGGCGCCGGGCGGGGGTCATCGGGCGGTCGTCCTAGTTGAGGAAGCCGGTGTAGAGCAGGGCGTTGGGCGACGTGCTGCCGATACCGGTCAGCCGACCGGTGGAGGCGTTGTTCACCAGGGCGTTGCGGACCTGGGCCGGGGTCGCCGACGGGTACCGCGACAGGTACAGCGCCGCCGCGCCCGCGACGTGCGGCGAGGCCATGGACGTGCCCGTCATCGTCGCCGTGCCGGTGCTGCTCGCGTAGGAGGCGGAGACGATGCCGGTGCCCGGTGCCCAGATGTCCAAACAGGACCCGTAGTTGCTCGGGCCGGTGCCGTTGTAGCGCTGGTCGGTCCTCGTGCTGTTGCCGACGGTGATGGCGGCGGTGACGTACTGCGGGCTGTAGTAGCAGGCGTCGTCGCCCGAGTTGCCCGCCGCCTGCACGAACTGCACGCCGCTGCCGATCAGGTTCTTCACCGCGGTGTCGATCGCGGGGCTGGAGCACCGGCTGCGGCAGCCGATGCTGTAGTTGACCACGGCCGGCTTGACCGCGTTGGCGCGCACCCACTCGATGCCCGCGATGATGTCGTCGTCCGCGCCGTTGCCCTGGCAGTCCAGCACGCGCACCGCCGACACGGTCGCCTTCTTGGCCACGCCGTAGCGGGTGCCCACCGCGGTGCCGGCGACGTGCGTGCCGTGGCCGTGGCAGTCGGACGGGTTCGAGTCGTTGTCCACGAGGTCGCGGCCGGGCGCGACGCGACCGGTGAACTCGCTGTGCCCGGCGTTGATGCCGGTGTCCAGCACGTAGACGCGCACGCCCCGGCCCGGGTCCGCCGGGTAGGTGAACGCGCCGTTGAGCGGCAGGGCCCGCTGGTCGACGCGGTCGACGCCCCAGTTGGGCGGGTTGGTCTGGGTGTCGAGGGCGCGGACGTACTGCGCCTGCTGGACGCGCGCCACCGCCGGGTTCGCGGCGACCGCCCTGGCCTGGGCCTCGGTCAGGGACGCCGAGAAGCCCTGGATCACCGAGCCGAACGTGTGGCGCAGGCCGCCGCCGTGCCGGCGCACCAGGGCCGCGGCGGTGTCGGGCACCGACGTGCCGTCCTTGAAGGTGACGATGTAGCGGCCGGGCACGGCGTCGGGGCTGTCCGCGCCGTGGACGGTGCCGGCGGGCTGGGCCGTGGCGGGCAGGGAGAGCAGCGGCGCGGACAGGGCGGCCAGCGCGACCGCCGTCAGGCCGCGGCGCAGCCCACGGGAAGAAGAGCGCATGGGAATTCCTCGGATTCGCAGGGTCGTGGGCAGCGCTCACCGCATGGCGTGATGCCCTCGCGCAATCGGTGAGCGCCGCCGGAAAAGGCGCGTCCCGGGAACGGCTCGTGACCGTGCAGGCCCCGGGAGCGAATTCAGTCTCGCCGTTGCCCGGCAACGGTGACAAGACGTCGCACGTCGCGCTTTTTTCCCTGCCGGAGGCCCGCCCAACTTGAAGCGGACCACCCGTTCAGCGGTATGCGGGCCGGGTCAGCCGTCCCAGTGGAGGCTGTAGCGACCCGGCTCCGCACCGGCCACCACCAGCTGTGCGCAGCCCGAGGAGTCCAGCGGGACGGGCCCGCTGCGGGCCACGGTGTCCTCCGGGCCGGTGCGCAGCTCCCACCGGCACGCCGACGGCACCGACCGCGGGTCGAACGCCGCCTCCAGCACGTAGTCGCCCACCGGAAAACGCAGCTTGCGCTCCACGAAAAAGGACCTGCCGGTCATCGGTGGGATCAGGAACTCGTATTCGATGAGGATCGCGTCGTGCGCGGAGAGGACCCGGTCGAAAACGAGGGACGCGATCAGCGTGCCGATTTCCGGCCGGTACAGCTCGTGCTCGACCGAGCAGTGCCGCAGCGGCCGGACGCGCGGCGCGACCGGGTGCGGCCGCTCGAACCGGTAGGCCGCGCTGAGCCTGGCCACGCCGTCGCGCTCGGCGCGCAGCACCTGCCGGACGCGCAGCGACCGCTCGTCGTGGTCCGGGCCGAGGCGGACCAGGTCGTGCTGGCCGATCCGGGTCAGGTGCTCGTCGTCGCGGTCGAACCGGCTCAGCAGCCGGGGCACCAGCGGCTCCTGCGGCCACACCGCCTCGCGCGTCAGCGGGTCCGCGGCCCCGCGCCTGCGCGGCGGCGTGACCAGCGAGGACAGCGAACCGGGCGCGACACCGAGCACGTCCTCCAGCACGTCGAGCGCCACCAGCGAGTCGTGCCGGGTCGGCCTGCTGCGGCCGGACTGCCACTGGCTCAGGGTGGCGACGCTGATCGGCGCGCCGCGCTGCGCGAGCCGGTAGCGGATCCGCTCCAGCCCCAGCCCGCTGCCGTCGATGGCCGCCCGCAGCGCCGCGGGGAACGGGCCCGCCGCCACCCGGTCGTCGAGCCTGCGCCGTTCGGCCCCCATCCCGTACCCACTTCCGCCGTCCCCCGCCACGGTAACCCGCGCGGTCAACCCCCGGGCCGGGGTCGGTCGGGCGGTCCGGCGAGCAGGCCCGCCTCGTGCGCGACGATCGCCGCCTGCACCCGGTTCGCGCAGCCCAGCCGGGTCAGCACGCGGCTCAGGTGCGCCTTCACCGTGCCGGTGCCCAGGAACAGCTCGGCGGCGATCTCCGCGTTGGACGCGCCCGTGCCCACCAGCCGCAGCACGTCCCGCTCGGTCGGCGTCAGCTCCCGCACCCGCCGCCGCGCGTCCTCCGCGCCGTCGTCGGACACGAGGTGCCGCTCGACCAGCCTGCGGGTGATCTGCGGCGCGAGCACGGACTCGCCGCGCGCCGCCGTGCGCACCGCGTGCACCAGGTCGGCGGGCCCGGTGTCCTTGAGCAGGAACCCCGTCGCGCCCGCGCGCATCGCCTCGGCCACGTAGCGGTCCTCGCCGAACGTGGTGAGCACCACGACGTTGGTGCGCGGGCTGAGCCGGGAGATCTCGCCGGTCGCGGCGAGGCCGTCGCCGCCGGGCATCCGGATGTCCAGCAGCGCCACGTCCACCTCGTGCTCCCGGCACGCGCGCACCGCCGCCGGTCCGTCGCCCGCCTCCGCCACCACCTCCACGTCGGGCGCGTTCGCCAGGATCAGGCCGATCCCGGCGCGCATGAGGGCCTCGTCGTCGGCGATGAGCACGCGGATCACCGGCTCACCTTACGGCGAGCAGCACGACCAACCCGCCGACCATCGCCACCAGCGCCAACCCCAGCACCAGCGCGACGCAGCCGATGCCGAGGACGCGGGGCACCGTCAGCACGTCGGCCCGGCGCGGCGGCGGGACCTCCTCGCCCACGTCCTCCGGCGCCGGGAGCCGGGGCACGTCCGGCGGGCGCCGGGGCAGGTCGAGCCGCAGCGCGAACCCGCCCGCCTCGGGCGCC
Source organism: Actinosynnema sp. NPDC059797 (assembly GCF_042732085.1). Taxonomy (NCBI): domain Bacteria; kingdom Bacillati; phylum Actinomycetota; class Actinomycetes; order Pseudonocardiales; family Pseudonocardiaceae; genus Actinosynnema; species Actinosynnema sp. NPDC059797. The sequence goes on along the minus strand of NZ_JBHWIE010000099.1, from coordinate 5,187 downwards.
GCCGAGAACCCGCCGCCCAGCAGCGCCACGCGCTCACCGAGCGCGACGAGCCCGCGCCCGGTGCCGGGCAGCGCGCGCGGTGCGCTCGCCGGGCCGTTGGTCACCGCCACCCGGACCCGGTCGTCCCCGGCGTCGACCTCGACGGCGGCGGCGGCCGTCGCCGCGTGCCGGTGCACGTTGGTCAGCCCCTCGCGCACGGCCCGGTGCACCGCCCGGCGGGTCCGCGCGTCCACGCCGGACAGGTCGTCACCGCGCCACACCAGCCGCACGTCGACGCCCGCGGCGCGCGAGTGCTCCACCAGCGCCGCCACGTCGGCCCGGGTGCCGGTCAGCTCGGCGTCCTCCGCGCCGCCGTCGCCGGGCACGCCCAGCACGGCCAGGATCTGCCGCAGTTCCTCCAGCGCGGTCCGCGCGGTCGTGCGCAGCAGTTCCGCCTGCGCGCTGAGCTGCGGCGCGCTGGTCGCGGTCCCGTACTCCAGGGCGCCCGCGTGCATCGAGATCAGGCTGAGCCGGTGGCCGAGCAGGTCGTGCATCTCCCCGGCGATGCGGGCGCGTTCCCGCGCGCGGGCGTGCGCGGCGGTCAGCAGGGCGGCGCGCTCCAGGTACTCGTTGCGCTCGCGCAACAACCGGGACAGCGGGCGTCGACCGCCCAGCAGCGCGCCGGCCAGCGCGGGCAGGCCCAGCAGCACCGCCGAACCCACCCCGTGCACCAGGAGCAGCAGGCCCGCGGGCTCACCGGAGGAGTCCAGCAGCACGCCCGCCCCGGTCGCCACCCCGATCGCCGCGACCGCGACGAGCAGCAGCCGCCAGGGCGGGCGGACCAGCCGACCGGCCGTCACGGCGGTGACCACCGCGCCGATCAGTGCGCCCAGCGGCGACGCGGCGCTGAGCAGGGCGGAACCGAGGAAGGCGGGCACGGGCCGGCGGCGGCGCACCAGGACGAGCGCCGCGCCGGCCACCGGTGCGGCCACCGCCACCGCGACGTGCGTGGCGACCAGCCACGGCGACACCGCGCCCACCAGGAGGACCAGGGACGACAGCAGCACGTCGCGTCGTGGTGCGCGCCGGATGGCGGCGGCGGTGTCGTGTAGCCGGCGGTGCACGGGCGTCTCCAGGTCGAGTCGGTGGCGCGCCCATCCTCCCCGGTGCGGTCGGTCGCGGGGCGTGGCCGGTCGGCCGGAGTTCCCGGCCGGTCGGCCGGAGTTCCCGGCCGGTCGGCCGGCGGTGGTGGCCGGTTGGCGGGTGGCGGTGGCCGTTCGGCCGGTGGTCGTGGCCGGTCGGCAGCAGTGCCGGGCCGGTGCCCGTTCGTAGCGTCGGTGTCAGCGCCACGACCGAGGAGGAGCCCGTGACAGGACGAACCACCCGCACCGCCACCCCGTCGTCCCCGGTAGTCAAGGTCCTGGCCGCCGCCGTGCGCCGGGCCGCCCGGCTGGGCTTCCCGTTCGTGGGCACCGAGAACCTGCTGATCGCCCTGGTCGACGCGGGCGGCGTGGGAGGGGTGCTCGGCCGGGGGATGCTCCGGGCGGAGGCCGCGGCGCGCGGCACGGATCACTGGGCCGGCGACGACCTCGGCCCCGCCGGAGCGCCGGACGACGCCGTGACGGCCCTGCTGCGGGAGGCCCACCACCTCGTCCGCCGGGACACCGACCTGCCCGGGAGCGTGGCGCTGCGCGAGTGCCTGCGCGAGGCGATCACCGACGCCGGGGGCGGGGTGCTGACCACCGCCCACCTCGCGGTCGCGCTGCTGCGCGCGCCGTCAGGTCGGGCCGCCGAGCTGTTCACCGTGCGGCGGGTGGACGTCGGGGCGGCGGTCGCGGCCGTGCGCGCGGCGGCGGAACCGGAGGACGCGCCCGCCGTGTGGCTGCTGCGCAAAGCCGGTGCGCTGCGGGGCGAGCCCGGCGGCGGCTACGTGCGCTGGATGACCCGCTTCTTCGTCCGGGGCAACAACCTCGGCGGTCCGGTGCTGCTCGCCGTGCGGAGCGAAGCGGACCGGCACGCAGTGCGGGCGGGCCGGTCGGTGACCGCCGCGATCGACCTCGTGGCGGCGGTGCTGACGCTGGACGACCAGCTCGCCTCCGCCGGCCTGCGGCTGCGCCCGGAGCACGAGTCCGGGGGAGCGGCCGCGTTGCGCGCGGCGGGGGTGGAGCCGGCGGCGCTGCTGGGCGTGGGGGTCGAGCCGGCGGCGGGGGAGGCGGAGCGGGCCTCGGCGGGGGCGAAGCTCGTGGTGGCCCGCCGGGAGGACGACGTGGTGGGGACCGCGCACCTGCTCGTGGCGCTGCTCGACGACCCCGCCGACCCGATCGGCCCCGCCCTGCGCGGCCTCGGCGTGGACCCGGCCGGGCTGCGCGCGTCACTGGGGGAGTGACGGCGGAAGACCCCACACACCCCTCGTGCGCGGGGTTCCCGGGTACTCGCGGGTGCCCGAGCCCGCCGACCCGGGCACCCGCGAGTGGTTCGTCGCGCCCCGGTCAGCCGGCGTAGTGCACGTCGGGCCAGGGCGGGGTGGTCATGCCGTTGCCGATGTGGAAGCTGGGGTGCGGCGGCTGGTTGTAGGCGGTGTTCTGCCAGGCGATGGCGACCCGGTACTGGGTGTCGTGCATCAGCGTCGGGATGCGCCGGTCGGTCTGGTGCGGGGTGGAGTAGATCCGCAGGGCGGTGTTGTCACTGGTCCGCCAGACGACTTCCTCGCGCCAGTCACCGAACAGGTCGGCGCTCAGCGCGGGCGTGGCCTTGGTGCCGTTGTTGGAGGCCACGCCGGAGCCGGTGAGCAGGCGGGTGTCGCCGCTCGTGCCGTACTTGTCGATGCGGGTCTGATCGAGCAGCTCGCGGGTGGGGTCGCCGTCCCACCAGATCAGGAAGTTCGCGGAGGAGGGCTTGCGGCCGATGCCGGTGCCGCGCGTGTTGCGCAACTGGCTGTCGGCGTTGGACCAGGACTCCGCACCCGGGCTGCCCGCGTAGATGTCGCCGGACACGCCACGGCCGTTGTCACTGCCGCTCGCCGTGGTCCACAGCCGCTGCCCGGTGCGGGCGTCGGCGAACCAGGAGCCGGGCTGGTTGCTGCTCTCGGAGACCTTGAAGTACTCCAGGCCCGGACGGGAGGGGTCCAGGTCGCCCACGTGGCCCGCGTCGCCGTGGCCCAGGCCGGTGGTCCACAGGCCCCGGCCGTTGTCGTCGATGGTGGCCGCGCCGTAGACGATCTCGTCGCGGCCGTCGGCGTCCACGTCGGCGATGCTCAGCGAGTGGTTGCCCTGGCCCGCGTAGCCGGAGTTGCCCGAGGCGTTGGAGTCGAACGTCCACCGCTTGACCAACTGGCCGTTGCGGAAGTCCCAGGCGGCGATGACGGCGCGGGTGTAGTAGCCGCGTGCCATGATCAGGCTGGGTCGGGCGCCGTCCAGGTAGGCGGTGCCGGCCAGGAACCGGTCCACCCGGTTGCCGTAGCTGTCGCCCCAGGAGGCCACGTTGCCGCGCGGCGGGTCGTAGTTCACCGTCGACACCGCCGCGCCGGTCTGACCGTTGAACATGGTCAGGAACTCCGGGCCGGACAGGACGTAGCCGCCGGAGTTGCGGTGGTCCGCCGACGAACTGCCGATGACCGTGCCCCGGCCGTCACGGGTGCCGTCGGCGGTCTTCATCGCCACCTCGGCCTTGCCGTCGCCGTCGTAGTCGTAGACCTGGAACTGGGTGTAGTGCGCGCCGGCCCGGATGTTGCGACCCAGGTCGATCCGCCACAACCGCGTGCCGTCCAGGCGGTAGGCGTCGACGAACACGTTGCCCGTCACACCGGACTGGCTGTTGTCCTTGGCGTTGTCCGGGTCCCACTTGAGCACGAACTCGTAGTCACCGTCGCCGTCCAGATCGCCCACCGAGGCGTCGTTGGCGCTGTACCCGCTGCCCGGCGACTGGATCGGCACGTCCCGGTACCCCGACCCGAACGACAACGACGCGGCGGAGGCGGGCTGCTCCGCGCCGTTCACCACCGCCCGCACGGTGTAGGAGGCGTCCGCCGCCGCACCGCTGTCGAGGTAGTTGGTCGAGGCGGTGACCGGGGAGGAGTTGACCTTCGTGCCACCCCGGTAGACGTTGAAGCCGACGTTCTGCGGGTCACCCGCCAGCAGCCGCCAGCTCACCAGGTTCCCGCTGCCCGACCGCACGCTCACCACGCCCCGGTCCAACCGCTCCACCTGCTTGCGACCCGTCGGGTCACCGGGGCCCGGACCCTGGTCCGTCGTTGTCGTCGTCGTTGTAGTCGTCGTCGTCGTGGTGGTGGTCGTCGCGGTGGTGGTCGGGTCCACACCGCCCGTGCAGACCGTGCCGTTGAGCGCGAACGACGACGGCGTGCCGACCTCCGTCCCGCTCATCGTCCCGTTGAACCCGAACGACGCCGTGCCACCGGTCGGGATGACGCGGTTGTAGTCCACGTTGGACGCCGTCACGCTCGCGCCCGAAGCCGAGAACTCCGCGTTCCACCCCTGGGCGAACCGCTCGGAACCGGGGAACGCCCACGCCAGCCGCCACCCGTCGACCGGGTCGCCCAGGTTGGTGACGGTCACGTTGGCGGTGAACCCGCCCTGCCACTTGTTCTGGACCGTGAAGGCGACCCCGCAACCCGGGGCGGCCGAAGCCACCCCCGCGATCACGAAACCGCCCGTCAACGCGCTGATCGCCGTGGCGGCGGCGGCCATTCGCACTCTTGAGTTGATGGGCACCGTTGCTCCATTCACTCTTCTCCTTCTGGGAGCGCTCCCAGAAGTGACTTGATGGGTCCTACGGTCGTGGAGGCCGCGCACCTGGCCCGTCAGGGCGGGTGAAACGATTCAACAACAGGTGCACTGCTCCGAGGAAAGCGCTATCCACGCGGTGGTCGTGCGGTTGGTGGACTTGTTCGATCCGGTGTGGGCTACCGCCGATGTCGTTGGTGCTCACGGTGTTCGAGTACTGGCGGTGGGTGAGGTAGACCGTACGAACGCTGCCGCGCCGATGTCAACAGTCGTGTCGAAGAAGTTTCGACGCCCGCCGGTGGGTGGTGGGGCCGGGGGTGGCCGGTCTCGGCGAGGTCTTGGGGCAAATGGCCCAGTTCGACCGCGGAGGCGACCTGGGAGCGTTACCAGGAAGCGGTCCCCGGTCGCGACCGGGGGAGAAGGGGCGGTACCGGCCGGGCGGGGGGAGCGGCTCGGGACCGGGGCAGCC
>NZ_JBHWIE010000098.1:15851-24688 GCF_042732085.1 Actinosynnema sp. NPDC059797 | reverse complement strand
CACCACGGTCTTGACGTTCTCCTTGGTGATCAGCTGGGCCTCCAGCAGCACCGACTTGACCGTGCGGCTGCCCTTGGTGTCCTCGACGGAGCCGGTGGCGAGCGCGTCGGCGCCGGCGGTGTCGCCCTTGGCGAGGGCGGCGGCGAGCTTCGCGGTGGCGTTGGCCTCGGCGTCGATCGGCTTGAAGACGGTCATGAACTGGTCGCCGCGCAGGACGGCCTGCAGGCCCTCCGGGGTGGCGTCCTGGCCGGTGACCGGGACCTTGCCGTTCAGGCCGTACTTCTTCAGCACGGTGATGACCGCGCCGGCGAGGCCGTCGTTGGCGGCCACGACGCCGTCGACCTTCTGGCCGTTGGAGGTCAGGATCTGCTCGAAGGTCACGCCGCCCTGCTGGTTGTCCCAGTCGGGGATGGGCTGCGACTGCACGAGCTTGTAGTCACCCGAGTCGTACTTCGGCTTCAGCACCTCCTGCTGGCCGTTGTAGAACAGGGTGGCGTTGTTGTCGGTCGGGGCGCCCTCGATCTCGATGACCTCGGCGGGCTTCTTGCCCGGCGCCAGCTTCTCCAGGCCCTGGACCAGGCCCTGGCCCTGGAGGTTGCCGACCTTCACGTTGTCGAACGACACGTAGTAGTCGGAGCTGCCGCCCAGGTTCAGGCGGTCGTAGTCGATGACCGGGATGCCCGAGGCCTTGGCCTTCTGCGCGACCGACGCGCCGACCTCGCTGTTCGGGGTGGCGATGATCAGGACCTTGACGCCCGCGTTGATCATGCCGTCGGCCAGGGTGGAGAACTTCTGCACGTCGCCCTGGGCGTTCTGGATGTCGGGGTCGAGCCCCTCGGCCTTGAGGGCCTTCTCCAGCAGCGGCTTGTCGAAGCCCTCCCAGCGGGCGGAGGACTTGGTCTCCGGGAGGATGACGCCGATCTTGGCACCGCCCGAGGCGCTGTCCGTGTTGGTCTCCGAGGTGGTGCTGCCACCGGTGGACGTGTTCGCGCCACATGCCGTCATGGCCAACGCAAGGCCCGTGCTTGCGGCGATGAGAGCGAGGCTCTTGCTGCGCATCCAGCCATCCCTTTCACGCAGGTGCGTAAATGTTGTGGCGCACAACGTATGCCCACACCCACGGTGACCGGAAGCACACTTGACCGATAAAGTCAGCACGATGAGCTAACAGAGAGGTAACCGAACAGTCATCTGACTACGCCGAATGGCGCAGTTGGTTACGTCCGGTCACGAAAGGACCGACCAGAGGGTTTGTTCGGGCTCGCAACGGAGTCGGCCCGAAGATCACCGCGGCGTCACGCCGCGTCGATCACCACGAGCGCAGCGTGGCGATCCGCTCCTCCAGCTGCTCGATGCTGGCCATCGCCGTGGGCGGGCCGCCGCAGTACTCGCGCAACTGGTTGTGGATCTTGCCGTGCGGCTTCTTGGTCCGGTGGTGGTGCATGGCCACGAGCGTGTTCAGCTCCTTGCGCAACTGCGCCAGGCGCTCCTGCACGCTCGCGGGACGGGCCGCCGGCGCGGGCGGCGCGGGTGCGGCGGCGGCCGCCGCGTTCCGCTTGCTCGCCTCCACCAGCTGCTTCTCCTGCCGCTGCCGCAGCAGCGCGCGCACCTGGTCGGGCTCCAGCAGGCCGGGCAGGCCCAGGTACTCCTGCTCCTCGTCGCTGCCCGCGAACGCCGCCGTGCCGAACGACGAACCGTCGTAGATCACCTGGTCCAGCTCGGCCGACGCGCCCAGCGAGGTGAACGCCCGCTCCTCCTCGCCCGGCTCGTCGTCGACCTTGTTGGCCTGGGACAGCAGGTCGTCGTCCCAGCCGTCCTTCTCGCGGTGCGGCTTGCCGAGGACGTGGTCGCGCTGCGCCTCCAGCTCGCTGGCCAGGCCGAGCAGCACCGGCACGCTGGGCAGGAAGACGCTGGCCGTCTCGCCCTTGGCCCGCGCCCGCACGAAGCGGCCGATGGCCTGGGCGAAGAACAGCGGGGTGGACGCGCTGGTCGCGTACACGCCGACGGCCAGCCGCGGCACGTCGACGCCCTCCGACACCATGCGCACCGCGATCAGCCAGCGGTCCTGCGAGGCGGAGAACTCGGCGATGCGACCCGACGCCTTGGGGTCGTCGGACAGCACCAGGGTGGCGTCGTGACCGGTCACGCGCTTGAGCACCTCGGCGTAGGCCTTGGCCACGGTCTGGTCGGTCGCGATGACCAGGCCGCCCGCGTCGGGCATGCCGCCGTTGCGCAGCTGCGTCAGCCGCACGTCCGCCGCCTTGAGCACCGACGGCATCCACTCGCCCGACGGGTCGAGCGCCACCCGCCACGCCCGCGCGGTCTGCTCCTGGGTCAGCGGCTCGCCGAGCCGCGCGGAGAACTCCTCCCCCGCGCTCGTGCGCCACGCCGCCTCGCCCGAGTAGGCCAGGAAGATCACCGGGCGGACCACGCCGTCCTTCAGCGCGTCGGAGTAGCCGTAGGAGTGGTCGGCCTTGCTGCGCTGCGCGCCGTCCGGGCCGGGCTCGTAGGTGACGAACGGGATCGGCGAGTCGTCCGAGCGGAACGGGGTGCCGGTCAGGCACAGCCGCCGCACCGCCGGCGTGAACGCCTCGCGGATCGCGTCGCCCCAGGACTTGGCGTCGCCGCCGTGGTGGATCTCGTCGAGCAGCACCAGCGTCTTGCGGTTCTCCGTGCGCACCCGGTGCAGCGTCGGGTGGGCCGCGACCTGCGCGTACGTCAGCGCGACGCCGTGGAAGTCGCGCGAGGTGACCGCCATGGTGTTGCGGAAGTTCGAGTCGATGGCGATGCCCGCCTCGGCCGCCGCCTTCGCCCACTGGTGCTTCAGGTGCTCGGTGGGCGTGACGATCGTGACCGCCTCGACGGTGCGGTCGGCCAGCAGCTCGGCCGCGACGCGCAGGCCGAACGTGGTCTTGCCCGCGCCGGGCGTGGCCACGGCCAGGAAGTCCTTGGGCCTGGCGGCCAGGTACTTGGTCAGCGCGCGGCGCTGCCAGGCTCGGAGCGGGCGGGTTGCGACGACCTGCGGCTGCGACAACCTCGGAACCCCTCCAGCGCTGATGACCTGCGGTGCGGACATGGGAATGCCCTCGGTGCGGTTGACCGTCGAGGGCGAGGGACAGCCTACCCGCTGCGGCCGCCGCGCACGGCTCGCGGGACCGGACACCGGCTCCGGTGCCGCGAAATGGCCCGCCATGCACCATGCTTGACCTCGCGATGGGTTCGCCTCCGGTCGACAGGGAGCGCAGCACGGTCCGCAAGGGGCCACTGCGCCTGTTGGCGCGCACGTGGTCCAAGGCGTGGGCGGGCAGCATCTTCTCGGAATCGGCCGAGGCGGCGTTCTGGCAGACCCTGTCGTTCCCGCCGCTGCTGCTGGGCCTGCTGGGCAGCCTCGGCTACGTCGGCGACTGGCTCGGTCCGGACGTCGTCGGCGCGGTCAAGGACGACATCATCGCCACCTGCCGGACGATCTTCAGCCAGGACGTGGTCAACGGGGTGATCGTGCCTACCGTCGACCAGGTGCTGACCAGCGGCAAGGGCGAGATCGTCTCGGTCGGCTTCCTGATCTCGCTGTGGGCCGGGTCGTCGGCGATGTCGTCGTTCGTGGACGCGATCACGGCCGCGCACGACCAGTACGGGGTGCGCAACGAGGTGTGGCAGCGGATCTTCGCGCTGCTGCTCTACCTGGCCAGCCTGGTGCTGCTGATCATCGGCCTGCCGGTGCTGGCGCTGGGCCCGGAGGTGCTGCCGCGGCTGTTCCCGGACTCGTGGGAGCCGACGATCGCGAGCTGGCTGAGCGCCTTCTACTACCCCGCCATCGCGGTGCTGCTGGTGCTGGCGCTGGCCACGCTCTACAAGGTGGCGCTGCCGAACAAGCTGCCGTGGCACCGGCTCGTGCCGGGCGCGGTGCTGGCGATGTTCGTGTTCCTGCTTTCCTCGATCGGGCTGCGGCTCTACATCCGGTGGATCACCACCACCGGCTACACCTACGGCGCGCTGGCCACGCCCATCGCGTTCCTGCTGTTCGCGTTCTTCATCGGGCTGGCGATCACGCTCGGCGCCTACTTCAACAGCGCGTTGCAGGAGATGTGGCCGGCGAGGATGACCCGGCGGCAGCGGCGGCGCTGGCAGCGGCTGGAGATCGAGCGGGCGGCCGAGCGCATCCGGTCCGACGAGGGCGGGCGGGTCCGGCAGCAGGGCGGGGAGGGTCCGGCGGGTTCGCCGGAGGCGGGTCCGGCAGGTTCATCGGAGGCGGGTCCGGCGGGTTCATCGGAGGCGGTGGTCCCGGTGGTCCCGGTGGATCAGGTCGGGCCGGGTCCGGCCGGGGGCTCCGGGTCCGGGAACGGCGCCGCGCCGCCGGAGGACCGGCGACCGGGGGAACCGCCGCCCGTGCGGCGGGCGCAGGGCTGACCGGCCCGCAGCCCCTGGTCGGGGCGTGACCGGGCCGGGACGACGGCGCCCCGGCTCCGGGTGACCGGTGCCGGGGCGTCGCGGGTCGGGGACCTACTCGCCGCCGCCCTTGGGCAGGCCGTCGTAGATCCGCTTGCAATCCGGGCAGACGGGAGAGCCGGGCTTCGGCGACTTCGTCACCGGGAAGACCTCGCCGCACAGCGCCACCACGTGCGTGCCCATGACCGCGCTTTCCGCGATCTTGTTCTTGCGCACGTAGTGGAACATCTTCGGGGTGTCGTCCCCGGTGTGGTCGGTGCCTTCCGGCCGGGTCTCCACGTCGGGCAGGGTCTGCGTGCTCACCCGCCCAGCTTACCTGGGAGGATGGCACTTCGTGAGTACGCCGAGCATCACCGAAGAGGTCGAATCCGCCCTGGCCGAGAACCGGCCGGTGGTGGCGTTGGAGAGCACGATCCTGTCGCACGGGCTACCGCCCGGGCGCAATCGCGAGGTCGCCGGTCGGATCGAGGGCGCGGTGCGCGCCGCGGGCGCGGTGCCCGCCACGATCGCCGTGCTGGGCGGGGTGCCCAAGGTCGGGCTGACCGCCGAGGAGCTGGACCGGGTGTGCGACCCGGCGAACGACCTGGTGAAGCTGTCGCGGCGGGACCTGGGCGCGGCGTTCGCGCTCAAGCGGGACGGCGCCACCACGGTGGCGGGCACGGCCGCGCTGGCGCACGCCGCCGGCATCGGGGTGTTCGCGACCGGCGGGCTGGGCGGGGTGCACCGGGGCGCGCGGGAGACCTGGGACGTGTCCGCCGACCTCGACGTGCTGGCGACCACGCCCGTGCTGGTGGTGTGCTCCGGGGTCAAGTCGATCCTGGACATCGGGGCCACGCTGGAGCTGCTGGAGACCAGGTCGGTGCCCGTGCTGGGGTACCGGGCGGACCGGTTCCCGGCGTTCTACCGGCGCGAGTCCGCGTTCGACGTGCCGTGGCGGGTGGAGTCGGCCGCCGAGGCCGCCGCGGTGGTCGCGGCGCACCGCTCCGGGGTGCCGGGTTCGTCGGGCGTGCTGCTGGCCAACCCCGTTCCCGCCGCCTTCGAGATGCCCTCCGACCTGCACGAACGACTGTTGACCGAGGGCTTGGAGCTGCTGCGGTCGCGCGGGGTGCACGGCAAGGAGGTCACGCCCGTGCTGCTGGAGCACTTCCACACCGCCAGCGGCGGGGTGAGCCTGGACGCCAACGAGGAGCTGGTGGTGTCCAACGCCGTGCTGGCCGCCGAGGTGGCCGTGGAGCTGGCGGCGCCGGAGGCCGGTCGGTGACCGCGGTCGTGGTCGTCGGCGACGCCGGCCTGGACGTGGTGGCCCGGCACTCCGGGCCCGTCGTGCACGGCGGCGACACGCGGGCCTCGGTGACCATCGAACCCGGCGGCGCCGGCGCGAACACGGCGGCGTGGCTGGCCTCGTGCGGCGCGTCCCCGGTGCTGCTGGCGCGGGTCGGCGCGGACACCGCGGGCAGGCAGGTCGAGGCCGAGCTGACCGCCGCCGGGGTGCGGTGCGCGTTCGCGGTGGACCCCGGCGCGGCGACGTGCTGCGTGGTGGTGCTGGTGGACGACACCGGGCAGCGGACCATGCTGCCCGACCGGGGCGCCAACGCCCGGTTCGCACCCGGCGACGTGGACCCCGCGCTGCTGCGCGGGGCCTCCCACCTGCACCTCTCCGGGTACGTGCTGCTGGACGCGTCGTCGCGGGCCGCCGGGGTGGCGGCACTGCGGGCGGCGCGGGAGGCCGGGTTGACCACGTCGGTGGACCCGCAGTCCGCGGCGTTGGTCTACGACGGGTTCCTGGACGACGTGCGGGGCGTGGACCTGCTGCTGCCCAACACCGAGGAGCTGGTGGCGCTCACCGGGTCGGCGTCACCGGAGGCCGCGCGGGCGCTGCTGGACGTGGTGGGCGCGGTGGCGCTGACGTCCGGAGCGGGCGGCGCGAGCTGGGTGGACGCGGACGAGGTGGTGTCGGTGCCCGCCGAGGACGTGGAGTGCGTGGACTCGACCGGCGCCGGCGACGCGTTCGACGCCGGGCTGCTGGCGGCGTGGCTGGGCGGGGCGTCCCGGCGGGACGCCCTGCTGGCCGGCGTGCGGGCGGCGGCGCGGGCCGTGTCGTCCGTGGGCGCGCAGCCTTCCGCCACGCCGGTGCCGCCCGCTCGGCCGTCGACGGTCTGAACCTCGGCCGTCGACGGTCTGAACCTCGGCCGTCGACGGTCTGACCTCAGCCGTCGATGACCTGGTGCGACCGCGCCTCGACGGCGCGGTGCTCCCGGACGAAGCGGTGGGGCTTCTCCGCCTTGCGGGGCGGGCGGTCGTTCGCGATCAGGACCGCCATCCACGGCAGCGGCACGGACAGCACCAGGAACGCGAGCGCCAGCCACCAGGTCTGGTAGAAGACCATCGCCAGGACCAGGCACGGGATGCGGGCGCCCATCATGATCGCGTACTTGCGCTTGCGGGCGGCGTGCTGCTCCTCGTAGGAGGGGGCCGCCGCGGTGATGAGCACCGGTGTGCTGTCGCGCTCGGGGTTGGTCACGACATCACCTCCAATTCACTCCATGGTCCCACCAGGTACCGGGTACGACACAACGGGTGGAGGGTGATTCCCGCCGCGGTTGCGGCCGTTCGGGTCCGTGGCGGACCATCCCGCCTGTGGTGGCGCTGGATCGGCTGGTGGACGTGCTCGGCGGCTTGGGCACGGACCTGTGCTGCGCGCCGCGCGGGCGGGACGTGGAGCTGCGCGGGGTGGCGTTGCACGACCCGGCCGAGCACACGGCGGCGGCGCCCGACGACGTGCTGCTCGGCCTGGGGGTGCCCTCGCCCGCGGCGGCGGCGCGGCTGGTCGGCGGGACCGCGGCGGCGGCGGTCGTGCTGCACGGGTCGCCGCCGCTGGACGAGCGGGTGCTCGCGGCGGCCCGCCGGTCCGGGGCCGCGGTGCTGCTGGTGGACCCGTCGGTGCCGTGGGGGCAGCTGGCGAACGTGGCGCAGACGCTCGTGCTCGGCGGGCAGGGCTCCGGGGACCTGTTCGCGGTGGCCGACGCGATCGCGGCGGTGGTCGGCGGGCCGGTGACCATCGAGGACCAGCAGTCGCGGGTGCTCGCCTACTCGTACCGGCAGCAGGACGTGGACCAGGTGCGGGTGCAGACCATCCTGGGGCGGCGGGTGCCGGAGGAGGCGCGGCGGGCGCTGGACTCCTACGGCGTGTTCGCGCACCTGGCGCGGTCCGACGAGCCGATCTTCGTGCCGAAGCTCACCGACCAGCTCGGCGGGCGGCTGGTGGCGGCCGTGCGGGCGGGGCGGGAGCTGCTGGGGTCGGTGTGGGTGGAGGTCGACGCGGCGGTGGACGCGATCCGGCACGCGGCCCTCGTGGACGGGGCGCGGACGACGGCGCTGCACCTGCTGCGGGCGCGGGCGTCGGCGGACCTGGAGCGGCAGGCCGAGGCGGACCTGGTGATCGAGGCGCTGGAGGCGGGCGCGCCGGGGAACCTGGCCCGGCTGGGGCTGCCGTCGACCGACCTGCGGGTGATCGCGGTGCAGGCGCACGCCGGGGAGGGCGAGCACGGGGCGGCGCTGCTGGCGTTCTCCCGGGCGACGGCGGGTTTCGGCTGGTCGCGGCCCGGTCGCTCGGCGCTGTTCGGCAACGTCCTCTACACGGTGCTGCCGTGCGGCGAGGATGCCGGCGCGGCGGTGGAGTGGGTCCGCGCCCTGGTCCGCGAACTCCCCTCCGGGGTGGTGGTGGAGGCCGGGATCGGGGGCCGCGCCGACGCCGACGCGCTGCCCGCGTCCCGCTCGGAGGCCGACGAGTGCCTGGCCCTGTCCACCGGCGACCCGGTCGTCTACGACGACTCCTGGTCCCTGGTCCTCCTGCGGCGGCTGGCGAGCGTCGCCCGGACCGGCCGCGTGCCCACCCGGGGCCCGGTGGCGGACCTGCTGCGGCACGACGCCGAGCACGGCACCCAGTACGCCCCCACCCTGCGCGCCTGGCTGGCCGCCCAGGGCGACGCGCGCGAGGCGGCCCGCGCCCTGGCCGTGCACCCCAACACCCTGCGCTACCGCATGCAACGCATGGCCGAGGTCACTCCCCTCCCCCTGTCTTCCCCAGACCAACGCCTGGCCATGGCCATAGCCCTGACCATCACCCCACCCCCCTAACCCCCCGCGTGTCCTCCAGTCGGACATCGCGAGTCGTACGTCCAGAACGCGCGAGTCGTACGTCCAAGACCCCCGAATTCAGCGCTCACGACGAACCCGGCCGAGGTATCGGAAGGCCCGAACGCGGAACTCGGGGGGCCGGAACGTACGACTCGCCCGACCTGAACGTACGACTCGCGATGCCTGAGTGGACGACACGCGATGTCTGGGTGGAGGACACGCGGAGGGTGGGCGGGCGGGGGTGGTGGGGGCGG
>NZ_JBHWIE010000098.1:4287-15841 GCF_042732085.1 Actinosynnema sp. NPDC059797 | reverse complement strand
TGCGGGTTGGCGGTGGGGTCCCCCGGGTTTTGTGGGGGGGGGCCCCCGGGGGGGGGGGGGGGGGGGCGGGTGGTGGGGGCGGGGGACGATTGCCGGGTGGTTCCTGATCTTTCTGTTGAGTTGACCGGTCGGTTGCGCGAGGGGTTCCTCGCCGCGGGGTACGACGCGGACGGGGTGGTCGAGGTGCTGGGGCACCAAGGCCACGCGGCGTTGGGCAGGGGTGAGCCGGAGGCGGCTCGGCGGGCTTCGCGGGACGCCGGGGCGCTGGGGACGTTGATCCGGTTGTTCCTGCTCGGGGACGCGGAGGACGAGGAGGAGGTCCGGCGGGCGCTGCCCGGGGTGGACCTGGAGGTGGCGGTCGCCAACGAGGTGCTGAGGGGGGACGGGGGCGCGCTGCGGGCCGGGTTGGACATCCGGCCTTACGGGGACGACGAGGGGTCCTGGTGGGTCGTGGCCGACCTCGACTCCGAGCAGCGCGGCGGGCCGGTGCCCGCCGACCACGTGCTGGGCGTCGGGCACGCCTCGATCAGCCTGGCGCGGGCCACGTCGCGGCGGCCGGTCGGGACGCTGCTGGACCTGGGCACCGGGTGCGGGGTGCAGGCGCTGCACGCGAGCCGCCACGCCCAAAAGATCACCGCGACCGATTTGTCCGAAAGGGCGCTCGCGCTGGCCGCGGGCACGTTCCGGCTGAACGAGCTCGAGGTCGAGCTGCGCCGGGGCGAGTGGTTCGGCCCCCTGCGCGGCCGGCGGTTCGACCAGGTGGTGTGCAACCCGCCGTTCGTGGTGGGGCCGCCGCGCGTCGACTACGTCTACCGCGACTCCGGGCTGGAGGGCGACGACGCGAGCGCGCTCGTCGTGCGCCAGCTGCCGTCGTTCCTGGAGGAGGGCGGCGTCGGGCAGCTGCTCGCCTCCTGGCTGCACCGGAAGGGCGAGGACTGGGCCGACCGCGTCGCCTCCTGGCTGCCCCGGGGCGGCGGCGTGGACGCCTGGTTCGTGCAGCGCGACGTGGCCGACCCGACCCTCTACGTCGGCACGTGGCTGCGCGACGCCGGCGTGGACCCGCGCAGCGACGAGGGCCGCGCCAAGGCGGGCGCCTGGCTGGACTGGTTCGCCGAGAACGACGTCGAGGGCATCGGCTTCGGCTTCGTCACGCTGCGCCGCACCGACACCGCCCACGCCGAGGTCGTCTGCGAGGACCTGCGCCACGCCTACGACGACCCGCTGGGCCCGGAGTCGGCCGCCTGGCTCGACCGCGTGGCCTGGCTGCGGGCGCACGACAACGACGACCTCCTCAAGACCCGCTTCGCGGTGCCGCCCACCGTGCTGCTGGAGGAGGTCTCGGAGCCCTCGGAGGACGGCTGGGAGGCGGTCGTGCGCCGCCTGCACCGCACCGACGGGCCCGGCTGGCAGCACGAGCTGGACGAGACCGCGGCGCGGCTGCTCGCCGGGTTCCGGGGCGCGCTGCCGCTGGAGGACCTGATCACCCTGCTGGCCTACGCCCAGGACCTGGACGCGGACGCGCTGGCCGCCGCCGCGCTGCCGGTGGTGCGGGAGCTGGTCCGCCACGGCATGGTCGTGCCCGCGTGAGGGCGGTTGTGGCGAGAGTCACAGAAGCCTCCGTGGTGGTGGCGGGCGAGACGGTGGGCGAGATCGCCGAGCCGGGCCTGTTGGTCCTGCTCGGCGTGCACGTCGGGGACACCGCCGACCTGGCGCCGCTGATGGCCCGGAAGCTGCACGAGCTGCGCGTGCTGCGGGACGAGCAGTCGTGCGCCACCACGGGCGCGCCGCTGCTCGTGGTGAGCCAGTTCACCCTCTACGGGGAGACGCGGAAGGGTCGGCGGCCCTCGTGGACGGCCGCCGCCCGGCCCGAGCACGCGGAGCCGTTGGTCGACGCGGTGGTCTCGGAACTGCGGAATCGGGGCGCGCGAGTTCAAACAGGACGGTTCGGGGCCATGATGTCCGTGCGGAGCGTGAACGACGGCCCGTTCACCGTGTTGGTCGAACTCTAGATCCTTCTCAGGGAATCCTCAGGATTCGCGGCGCAACCGCTGTGACGGCAGTGACGTCTTGGAGGTCGAGGAAGCGGGAACCAATTCGAGCTGGTTTGCGTTCTCCCAAGTGTCAGACCACCGAAAGGTGGACCGCGCAGCGCAGCGCGGAGTGCGCGACACGACCGCACTGCCAGCCCGCGACAAGGGGGAGGGAGCTCCATGACCGTCCCGAAGGTCCTCGACCGCGAGGTCGGGAACGAGCAGACCATGACCAGCGCCGAGATGGACCTCGACGCCCAGGGACCGGCCGCCGACCTCGTTCGGGTGTACCTGAACGGCATCGGCAAGACAGCGCTGCTGACAGCGGCCGAGGAAGTGGAACTCGCGAAGCGCATCGAAGCGGGGGTGTTCGCGCAGCACATGCTGGAGACCAAGTCCGGTCTGCCCGATGTGCGCCGCGGCGAACTTCGTGCGCTCATCCGCGACGGCCACGTCGCGAAGAACCACCTTCTCGAAGCGAATCTGCGGTTGGTGGTATCGCTCGCCAAGCGGTACACCGGTCGCGGAATGCCGCTGCTCGACTTGATCCAGGAAGGCAACCTGGGTTTGATCCGCGCGGTGGAGAAGTTCGACTACACCAAGGGTTTCAAGTTCTCCACTTACGCCACTTGGTGGATCCGCCAGGCGATCACCCGCGGAATGGCGGACCAGGGGCGCACCATCCGGCTCCCGGTCCACCTGGTGGAGCAGGTCAACAAGCTGGCGCGCATCAAGCGCGACCTGCACCAGCAGCTCGGCCGCGAGGCCACGACCGAGGAGCTGGCCAAGGAGTCCGGCCTGACGCCGGACAAGGTGTCCGACCTGCTCGACCACGCGCGCGACCCGGTGAGCCTCGACATGCCCGTCGGCACCGAGGAGGACGCCCCGCTGGGCGACTTCATCGAGGACTCCGACGCCACGGACGCGGAGAGCGCGGTCATCTCCGGCCTGCTGCAGGACGACCTGCGCCGGGTGCTGGCCACGCTGGAGCCGCGCGAGCAGGCCGTGATCCGGCTGCGCTACGGCCTGGAGGACGGCCAGCCGCGCACCCTCGACCAGATCGGCAAGCAGTTCGGCCTCTCCCGCGAGCGGGTGCGGCAGATCGAGCGGGAGGTCATGGCGAAGCTGCGGCAGGGCGAGCGGGCCGCCCGGCTGCGCGCCTACGCCAGCTGACGGGGACCCGCCGGACCGCGCCCCACCGGGGCAGCGACGCGTTTCACCCGTTCAGCCGGGTTGACTTGCGGCGCGCACGGGAGCACGGTCGTGCGTTACCAGCTCTGCGACACCCCCGCCCCATCTCGCGGGGGTGTCGCACACCGAGGAAGGTCGGGGCGGTCGGGGGCCGGCCCGGCCTTCCGCATTCCGGGGCCCGGTTCCAGTGCCCCGGCGACGCCCTCACAGCTCCAGGTACTCGGCGAGCTTCGCCCGGAAGAACGCGACGTGCGCCTCGTGCTCCTCGCCGCCGTACCCGCGCGGCACGCCCTCCACGATCATGACCAGGCACAGGTACGCCCGGTAGAGCGCCGTCCTGGTCCGCTCGGCCGCGGTGAACCCGGTGACGCCGTAGCCCGCCAGGTAGTCCTCGTCCGGCTCGGTGAACAGCGCGGTGGTCGCGATCTCGGCCAGCGGGTCGCCGAAGAACGCCCGTTCGGGGTCGATGATCCCCTCGATCCGGCCGTCGGCCACGAAGATGTTGGCCTCCCACAGGTCGAAGTGCACCAGGACGGGTGAGGTGACCTCGTCGAGCAGGTGGGCGCGGGCCGCGAACGCCGGGCGCACGTCGGGCAGCTCCACGCCGAACCGGTCGGCGTCGGCGAGCACCGCGTCGACCATGTTCCCGAACGCCTCCCGCCACGTCGCGCCGCCGGGGCCCTGGACGTAGCCGAACGAGTCGCCGGTGACGGCGTGCAGGCGGCGCGCGATCCCGCCCAGCTCGCGGCGCAGCGCCGCCCGCTCGGCGTCGGACGGCCCAGCCTCGTTCCACGGCGTGCCGCGCAGGGCCGTCATCACGAGCAGGCCGTCCTCGTGCAGGACGACCTCCGGCACGGGCAGCCCTTGCCCGGCCATCAGGCCGAACACCAGGGCCTCGGTCCGCATGAGGTCGCGCTCGTAGGTGAGCAGCGGCACGCCCGGCGGCGGCGCCACCTTGAGCACGACCTCGCGGCCGTCGGCGGCGGTGAGCCGGTAGGCGGTGTTGAACATGCCCCCGGTCAGCTCGACGTGCGCCGCGAGCGGCGAGCCGAGCGCGCGGCGGAGCAGGGCGTCGAGCTCGGGCTCGGGCAGCGTGCGCTTGGTGAGGCTGAAGACCACGACGCGAATCACACCACGCCCTGGCGGACTCGACGGCCGGATCGGTATAGGTTCGGCGGAACCCGAACGCGCGCAAGGGAGCCGCGACGTGCCCGCAGTGCCTCAGCCGAACCTCTTGGCACCCACGTTCCAGTACACCGACGTCCTGCCCCTGGCCAAGGACGAGCACACCGACTACCGGCTGGTGACCCCGGACGGCGTGTCGGTGGTCGAGGCCGCCGGCCGGACGTTCCTCCAGGTCGAGCCGTCGGCGCTGACGCTGCTCGCCAAGGAGGCGATCCGCGACATCCAGCACCTGCTGCGCCCCTCGCACCTCGCGCAGCTGCGCGCGATCGTCGACGACCCCGAGGCCAGCGGCAACGACCGGTTCGTCGCCATGGACCTGCTGCGCAACGCGTGCATCTCGGCGGGCGGCGTGCTGCCGATGTGCCAGGACACCGGCACCGCGATCGTGATGGGCAAGCGCACCGAGTCCGTGCTCACCGGCGGCACCGACGAGGAAGCCCTGTCCCGGGGCGTCTTCGAGGCCTACCAGGAGCTGAACCTGCGGTACTCGCAGATGGCGCCGGTCACGTTCTGGGACGAGAAGAACACCGGCACGAACCTGCCCGCGCAGATCGACCTGTTCACCGCGCCCGGCACGGAGCCCAAGTACGAGTTCCTGTTCATGGCCAAGGGCGGCGGCTCGGCCAACAAGACGTTCCTGTACCAGGAGACCAAGGCGCTGCTGAACCCGTCGCGCCTGGCGAAGTTCCTGGACGAGAAGCTGCGCTCGCTGGGCACGGCCGCGTGCCCGCCGTACCACCTGGCCGTGGTCGTCGGCGGGCTGTCGGCCGAGCAGAACCTGAAGGTCGCCAAGCTCGCCTCCGCCCGCTACCTCGACGGGCTGCCCACCGAGGGCTCGGCCGCGGGCCACGCGTTCCGCGACGTCGACCTGGAGCGGCAGGTGCTGGAGCTGACCCGGAACTTCGGCATCGGCGCCCAGTTCGGCGGCAAGTACTTCTGCCACGACGTGCGCGTCATCCGCCTGCCCCGGCACGGCGCGTCGTGCCCGGTCGGCATCGCGGTGTCGTGCTCGGCCGACCGGCAGGCCAAGGCGAAGATCACGCCCGAGGGCCTGTTCCTGGAGCAGCTCGAGCGCGACCCGGCGCAGTTCCTGCCGGAGGTGCAGGGCGAGGACCTGTCCGACGAGGTCGTCCGGATCGACCTGACCCGCCCGATGGCGGAGATCCGCGAGACGCTGTCGAAGCTGCCGGTGAAGACCCGCGTGTCGCTGACCGGCCCGCTGGTCGTGGCCCGCGACATCGCGCACGCCAAGATCAAGGAGCGGCTGGACGCGGGCGAGCCGATGCCGCAGTACCTGAAGGACCACCCGGTGTACTACGCGGGCCCGGCCAAGACGCCGGAGGGCTACGCGTCCGGTTCCTTCGGGCCCACCACGGCCGGCCGGATGGACTCCTACGTCGAGCAGTTCCAGGCGGCGGGCGGCTCCCTGGTGATGCTGGCCAAGGGCAACCGGTCCAAGCAGGTCACGAACGCCTGCCAGGCGCACGGCGGGTTCTACCTGGGCTCGATCGGCGGCCCGGCGGCCCGGCTGGCGCAGGACTGCATCCGCAAGGTCGAGGTGCTGGAGTACCCCGAGCTGGGCATGGAGGCGGTCTGGCGGATCGAGGTGGAGGACTTCCCCGCGTTCGTCGTGGTGGACGACAAGGGCAACGACTTCTTCGCCGAGACCTCCGCCCCGACCCTCCAGATCAGCTTCCGGAAGTAGCCGGGCGGGTCACCTCGCCGACGGCCCGCGCGGGTGTCGGCGAGGAGCGCCGGCGTCAGGAGGTCTGCTCGCGCGCCTCCAGCACGACCAGCCGGTCGCCCAGCGGCGCGTCCAGGGTCACGTCGAGCGGCACGTCGCGCAGCTCCTGCGTGCAGACCGAGCCCTCGGCGGGCGGGTAGTAGGTGGTCACGAGGGTGATCCGGACCTGGTCGGCGGACTGGGCGGTGACCTCGGCGCCGGCCGTCTTGCACCCGCCCGCGAGGCCGATCACGCGCAGCGTCCGGCCGTCCGCCGACGTCGACACCTGCCGCTCGTAGGTGTCGGGCAGCGTGCCGCCGTCGACCCGCGCGGTCGGCACGGGGGTCTCCCCGCCGGGCAGCGGGGCGGCGCTGCTCCGCGGTGGGGGCGCGGGGGCGGGCTCGGTCGTCCCCGGCAGCGAACCGCTGGCCGGGGCCCCGGATGACAACGTTGTCAACGGCCCGGACGAGGTCGTGCCGCCCGGGTTGGGCGACCGGCCGGTGCTGCCGGTGCTGCCGGTGGGGTCGGTGCCGGTGCACCCGGCGAGCGCGAGCGCGGCGAGGGCGACGGCGACCTTGGCGTTCCTCATGGTTGAAGGACGGTACTCGCCACCGCGCGGGTTGCAGGGGTGGCGCCCGGCCGACCGGGGCAGGGGCCGGCCGGGCGCCTCGGGAAGGGGTCTTCCGCCCGGTGTCGGGCCTACTTCGTGTCCTGGCGGGTGGTCAGCACGACCTCCCGCTCGCCGAGCGGGGCCTCCAGCTTCGCCGTCAGCGGCGGGTAGCGGATGTCCATGGTGCAGACCTGCTGGTCGGCGGGCGTGGTCTCGACCAGCACGACCTCGACGGTGTCGGGGCCCTGCGCGGCGATCTCGACGCTCGCCTTGCCGCAGCCGCCCTCGTGCGCGAGGACGCCGAGCGTGCTGCCGTCGCCCTCGGTCCACACGACCTTGGGCGTGTCCTCGGGCACGGCGCTCGCGTCGACCCGTTCCTCCGGCACCTCGACGCCGCCCGGCGGCACGGGGCTCTCGAACTCCGGTTCCTCCGGTGCGGACGTGGTCGGCGAGGCCGACGTGGTCAGCGTCGGGCCGCCTTCGGCACCGACCGGCGTCGGGCTGGACGAGGCGCAGCCGACGAGCGCGACCAGCAGCGCGCCCGCGCCAACAGCGGTTCCCAGGCTTCTCATGTGCAGGGGACGGAACGCGCGCGGCGCCGGGTTGCCCGGTCCTTTTGACAGTTACCCGTCCGGGTGAGTGAACGGCGGTGTGCGCCGCGTGGTGGGCGCACACCGCCTCCCGGGCTCAGCCCAGGGCGCTCTTCACCCCGGCCACGGCGTGCCGCAGCGCGTCCAGCCGCCGGGCCGAGGCCAGCCCCGCGTGGTACAGGTGGAACTCCTCGACCCCCGCCTCGGCGTAGGTCAACCACTCCTTGAGCAGCTCCTCGCCGTCCGCGGGCTTCGGCGGCAGCGCCAGGACGTACGCGGCGGTGCGCACGTCACCCGCTTCCGCGCGCAGCGCGCCGATGGCCGGCAGCGACGCGTCCACGCCCGGCCAGCAGGTCAGCGTGAGCACGTCGACGTCGGCGTCGACGCCACCGGCGATCGTGGCGAACGGGCCGGTGCCCCACGGGTCCGCGGTGGCGTGCACCGCGACGCGCACCCCCGGGGCCTGTGACCGGACCAGCCCGACCAGCTCCCGGCGCAGGGAGCGGGAGAGGTCCGCGCGCACCTCGCGCACCGGTCCCGCCAGCTCCCCCAGCGCCTCCTCCACGCTGCCCGCGCCCCGGTCGACGCCCGCGCGGACCGCGCCGCGCAGGCCCTCCGGGTCGGGGTAGCGGTCGGCGCAGGCCGCGCAGAAGCACAGGGACAGCAGCTTCTGCTGGACGGGCGTCCAGTCCGCGCCGTCGGTCTTCTCGTGGTGCCCGCCGTGGAAGAAGCCGAGCGGGCCGCACGCCTCCAGCACCACGCCGTCCGGCCGGCCCAGCTCCAGCACCTCGGACACCAGCGTCCGGGTGTAGGCGACCACGTCGTCGTGGGACGGGCACAGCGCGTACGGGTAGAGGTCGCCGAAGGCGTTGCGGACCACCAGGTCGGGGTTCGCCTCGCCCAGCCGGCTGCTGTGGGTCAGCACGGTCCAGGCGTAGACCGGCAGCCCGGCGGCCCTCAGCGCTTCCGACGCCTCGCCATAGGTGTTGTCACCGTCCACCCAGGACGGTGCGGCGGGCGCCAGCCGCGCGCCCCGCCAGACCTCCTCGCGCACGGGCAGGTAGAACGCGGCGTGCCGCGCGTCGACCATGCGGCGTTGCGGGTGGAACGGGGTCGCGGCGCGCACGGTGTGGTACGACGAGGCCAGGGCCACGGCGTCCACGCCGAGCGACGCCACTCGCTCGACCGCGGCCGGGTCCCCGACCACGTCCCAGGGGTACAGGTGGGCGACGGTCCTCACCACCGGGGGCGCTTCCTCTCGTAAGACGGGTCGTGCCGTTGCATGTAACCGGTGTCGTCGCGCTGGACGAGACCGCACTTCCGGTAGTTCTCGGCCGCGCGCGCGAGCGCGTCGCGGTCCAGCTCCACGCCGAGGCCCGGCGCGGTCGGCACCGGCACCGCGCCGTCGACGAAGGTGAACGGCTCGGTGATCACGTCGTCCGCCGAGTTCCACGGGTAGTGCGTGTCGCACGCGTAGTTCAGGTTCGGCGTGGCCGCGGCCAGGTGGGTCATGGCGGCCAGGCTGATCCCGAGGTGCGAGTTGGAGTGCATGGACAGGCCGAGGCCGAACGTCCGGCAGATCGCCGCCAGCTCCTTCGACCGCGACAGCCCGCCCCAGTAGTGGTGGTCGGACAGGACGACCTGCACGGCCCCCTTCTCGACGGCCTCCGCGACGTGCTCGAACGCGATCACGCACATGTTGGTGGCCAGCGGCATGGGCGCGCCCGCCGCGACCTGCGCCATGCCGTCGATGTCGGGCGCCGGGTCCTCCAGGTACTCGACCACGCCGTCCAGCTCGGCCGCGACCTTGAGCGAGGTCTCGGGCGTCCACGCCGCGTTGGGGTCGAGCCGCAGCGGGTGGTCCGGGAACGCCTCGCGCAGGGCGTGGATCGCCTCGACCTCCAGGTGCGGCGCGTACACGCCGCCCTTGAGCTTGATCGAGCCGAAGCCGTGCTCGCCGACCAGCATCCGGGCCTGGGTGACGATGCCGGCGGGGTCCAGCGCCTCGCCGAACCGGTCGTGCTCCGCGTCCGGGTGCCCGGCCCACTTGTAGAACAGGTAGGCGCTGTAGGGGACGGCGTCGCGGACGCGCCCGCCCAGCAGGTCGCTGACCGGGCGGCCCAGCGCCTTGCCGCGGATGTCCCAGGTGGCCACCTCGAAGGAGGAGAACACCCGGTCCACCGTCGACTCGACGGTCAGCGGCCCGGTCAGGCCGTGCCGGTCCGAGCCCGCCTCGCCGCCCAGGGCGGCCGCGACCCGCGCGTGCAACCCGTTGAGGTCGTGGACGTCCAGGCCGGCCAGCGCGGGCGCGGCGTTGCGCACGCGGTTGAGGTGGCCGATGTCGCCATAGGTCTCGCCCAGGCCGGAGACGCCCTCGTCGGTGTGGACCTCCACGATCGTGCGCAGCGCCCACGGCTCGTGCACGCCCACCGAGTTCAGCAGCGGCGGGTCGTGGAAGGCCACCGGCGTGACGGTGACGTCGGTGATCCTCATGAGGCGATGCTCCGCCCCGCGGCCACGACCTTCTCCAACTGCGCCACGTGCTCCGGCGACGGGTCGAGCAGCGGCGCGCGGACGCCGCCGACGTCCAGGCCGGTGGCCCGCACGGCGGCCTTGACCAGCGCCACCGCGTAGCCCGGCACCTGGTCGCGCAGCTCGACCAGCGGCTTGTAGAACTCGTTGAGGTAGCGGTTGACCAGCGCCTGGTCCCCGGCCTGCACGGCGCGGTAGAAGCCCAGCGAGATCTCCGGCGCGAACGCGAACACCGCCGACGAGTACAGGTCCACGCCGATGCCCCGGTACGCCGGCACGGTCAGCTCCGCGGTGGGCAGGCCGTTGAAGAACTGGAACGGCTTGCTCACGTGCTCCCGCACCGTCAGGACGATGCGCTGGAGCAGGTCGATGTCGCCGAGCCCGTCCTTGAAGCCGACCACGGTCGGCAGGCACGCGACCTCGACCGCCGTCTCCGGCGTGAACACCGCGTTGTTGCGCTGGTAGACGATCAGCGGCAGGTCGGTCGCGCCCGCCACCTCCGTGACGTACCGGACCAGGCCCTTCGGCGGGTTGGTCACCAGGTACGGCGGCAGCAGCAGCACGCCGTCGGCGCCCGCCTCCTTCGCCGTCTCCGCGAACCGGCGCGCCAGGGGCACCGGACCGCCCGCGCCCGCGAACACCGGGACCCGGCCCGCCGTGGCCTCGACCGCGACGACCACCGCCCGTTCGAACTCCGCGAGCTCCAGCGCGTGGAACTCGCCCGTGCCGCAGGCGACGAACACGCCGCCCGCGCCCGCCGCCACCCCGCGCTTGACGTGCTCGGCCAGCACGTCCTCCGCTAGCGCGCCGTCCGCGTCGAACGGCGTCACCGGGAAGAACAGCACCCCATCGAGTTGCATACCCAGACCTTCATCCTTGATCGCTCCGGTGGTGATCCCACGCCGGAAGGACTTCCGCGGCAGCCGGCGTCGCACGGACGCCGGCGCCGGTGACGCTCCGACTGCCGCTCCCCTCACCGCGCCGGGTCGTCCGAGCACGACGGCGGCGAGGTGGGGCGGTGCGGCGGCCGGTGGGTCGGCGGCGGTGGTCCGAGGGGGCCGGAGCCGCTCCCGGACCTCGGTGGAACCGAAGACCGCGACCACACCCGGCGCGGGCTTGCCCCGCGGTGAGGTGACCCGGGTGGTGGCCCGGGGCTACCGCGGTGCCGGCCGCGGTCGTGCGGTGACGACCGCGGGCCTCCTCTCTCGTCGGCGCACAGGCGGCGCGTGCGCTGACGGCGAGGTGGAGCGGAAGGGCGCCGGCGGTGGTGTGCACCGGGTGGCGCCGACCGCGGTCGTGGACCGCGGTTCCGGGGGTGGCCGGAGGGCTGTCGGCAGGGTTGGTCGGGCCGGCTGAGCCGGCCGGACTGACCGGGCCGGCCAGGGCCGCTGGGGCCACTGAGGCCGCCGGGGCGGCTGGGCGGGTCCAGCCGGGCAGGACGGCCAAGCCGGTCCAGCCGGTCCAACCGATCGCGGCAGCCTGGCGGGTCCAGCCAGCCGGGACAGCCGGGCGGGTCCAGCCGATCGGGCATGTCCAACCGGCCCAGCCGATCAGGCGTGTCCAGCCGGCCGAGCCGATCAGGCGTGTCCAGCCGGCCGAGCCGATCAGGCGTGTCCAGCCGGCCGAGCCGATCAGGCGTGTCCAGCCGGCCGAGCCGATCAGGCGTGTCCAGCCGGCCGAGCCGATCAGGCGT
>NZ_JBHWIE010000098.1:0-4187 GCF_042732085.1 Actinosynnema sp. NPDC059797 | reverse complement strand
GTCCAGCCGGCCGAGCCGATCAGGACGGCCAGGTGGGCGCAGCCGATCGGGGCAGCCGAGCCTACCGAGTCGATCAGGGCAGGCGATCCCGTCGAACCTGTCAGAACAGCCGAGCCAACCAAGCCTGTCAGCGGAGCGGCGAGACCTGGCGCGACCGGCTCACCTGCGGCCCGATTACCCCCTGCTTGGCCGCACACAGCAGAACTAAGTTCAACTGCACTAAGTTCAACCGAGCCGGGTTCACCTGCGCTGAACCCAACTGAACCAAGTTCAAGTGAATCGGATTCACGTGAACTAAGTTCGGTTGGGACGGGTGCAGTTGGACTAAGTTCAACTGAACTAAGTGCAACAGAGCCGTGCGCGACGGAGTTGTGCGCAGCAGAACTGCGCGCAACGGGGGTGTGCGCAATGGAGCCGTGCGCAACAGAGCTGTATGCAGCGGAACTGTGCGCAAGGGAGCCGGGCGCCGCGGGCGCATCGCCGACATGCCCGGGAGCACCGGCTCCCGTGAGGCGACCCCGGCGGGGCCGCCTCACGGGGTGGGTGGCAACGGCACCGCCGCCACCAGCCGTCGCCCCCACGTCATGAGCGGTGCGGAGCGCAGTCACCGGACCGGCCCCCACTCGGGCGGGTGACACCCGTGCGCGGTGCGCCGCTGGATCGGCCCGTCGAAGTCGGACAGGATCGCGGTGCGGACCCCGGTGGAGTTCCCGGCGGGCAGCACCCCGGTGGTGCTCGACGAGGGAGCGGAGGAGGGCAGGGCGAATCCCGGCGCGGCCTGCGCAGCGGCAGCATCGACGGACCGGCGGGGAACTCTCATGAACCCTGACTCCTGTCCACATCCTCGTCGTTCATATATGTGAAGCGGGGTCGTACTTGTGAACGTACTGGCCGGACTGTAAGAATCGGCGCAGCGACGTGTCAAGTGCGTTGCGGCAACGTTTCCCGTGGAGGATCAGGTGACTTCTCCCGCGTCACCCGCTCGGCCGAACGCGGTCAAGTCGGCCGATCGGACAGTGGAACTGCTGGAAGTGCTGTCGGCTTCGGACCGGCCGCTGACGCTGACCGAGCTGCACCGCGAGCTCAGCTATCCCAAGTCCAGCCTGTACATGCTGTTGCAGACGCTGGTGGCACGCGGGTGGGTCGAACTGGACCAGACCCGCGGCACGTACGGCATCGGCGTGCGCGCGCTGCTGGTCGGCACCTCGTACCTCGACCACGACCCGGTGGTGCAGGTCGCCATCCGGGTGATGGAGCAGGTGCGCCGGGAGATCAACGAGACGGTGCACCTGGCGCGGCTCGACGGCGCGGACGTGGTCTACCTGGCCAGCCGCGAGTCCGAGCACCACCTGCGGGTGGTCTCCCGCGTCGGCCGAAGGCTGCCGGCGCACTCCACGTCGCTGGGCAAGGCCCTGCTGGCGGCGCGCGCACCCGCCGAGGTGGACGCGATCCTGCCCGCGCGGCTGGAACCGCTGACGCCCAACACCATCGTGGAACGCCCGGCGCTGCACGCGCAGCTGGCCGGGTTCCGGTCGGTCGGGTACGCGCACGAGCGCGAGGAGAACACCCCCGGCCTGGGCTGCTACGCCGTGGCCCTGCCCTACCGCAACCCGGTGCTCGACGCGATGAGCTGCTCCGTGCCGCTGGGCCGGCTCGACCCGGAGCACGAGCGCCAGGTCATCGACGCGCTGCTGCACGGCGCGCGCACCATCACCGAACTGCTCCGCCAGTTCGGCCGCTGACACCCGACCTCCCCGACACCCGACCTCCTCGGAAAGGGCTGCACGTGACCGCACGAATCCTGATCACCGGCGCCGCCGGCATAGTCGGCACGCTGATGCGCACCCGGTTGGCCGCACCCGACCGGGTGCTGCGCCTGCTGGACATCGCGCCGCTGCCGGCCGCCTCGGACGACGAGCGGGTGGAGCTGGTGACGGCGTCGGTGACCGACCAGGCCGCGATGGACGCGGCGTGCGAGGGCGTGGACGCGGTGATCCACCTGGGCGGGCACAGCCTGGAGCGCCCGTGGGCCGACATCCTCGACGTCAACATCAACGGGACGCACGTGGTGCTGGAGGCGGCGCGGCGGGCCGGTGTCGGCCGGGTCGTGCTGGCCAGCTCCAACCACGCCGTCGGGTACCACCGGCGGGGCGAGGGCGAGGCGCCCGACGACCTGTCCCCGCTGCCCGACACGTACTACGGCGTGAGCAAGGTGGCGATGGAGGGGCTGGGCGGCCTCTACGCGTCGCGGTACGGCATGGACGTCATCGCGGTGCGCATCGGCTCGTGCTTCGAGAAGCCGCGGGACTTCCGGATGCTGTCGACGTGGCTGTCCCCCGACGACGGCGCCCGGCTGTTCGAGGCGTGCCTGGCGGCGCCGTCGCCGGGTTTCCGGGTGGTCTGGGGCGTCTCGGACAACACCCGCCGGTGGTTCTCCCTGGCCGGGGCGGAGGCGCTCGGCTACAAGTCCCAGGACGACTCCGAGGTCTACGCCGAGGAGGTCATCGCGGCGAGCGGCGAACCCCCGGCGGACTCCCCGGCGCGCGTCTACGTCGGCGGCGCCTGGTGCACCTCGGACTTCGACACGGCAGTGAAGGAATTCGGTCGGTGAGCGGCATCCAGGGCTTCAACCCCCGGACCGGGCAGCCCCACGGGGACCCGATCCCGGAGACGACGGACACCGAGGTCGACGCCATCGCCCGCGCGGCCGACGCCGCGTTCGGGCCGTGGTCCTCCCTCCCGGCCCGCGAGCGGGCGGACCACCTCGACGCGGTCGCCGACGCCCTGGACGCGGCGGCGGAGGCGCTGGTCGACCTGGCCGACGCCGAGACCGCGCTGGGCCGGCCGCGCCTGACCACGGAGCTGAAGCGCAGCACGAACCAGCTCCGGCTGTTCGGCGACGTGCTGCGCGAGGGCAGCTGGGTGGAGGCGACGCTGGACTCGCCGAACCCGGACATCATCCCGCCGCGCCCGGCGCTGCGCCGCCTCCTCCGCCCGCTCGGGCCGGTGGGGGTGTTCGCCGCCTCGAACTTCCCGTTCGCGTTCTCGGTGATGGGCGGCGACTCGGTCTCCGCGCTGGCGGCCGGCTGCCCCGTGGTGCTGAAGGCGCACCCGTCGCACCCGGGCACCTCGCACGAGACGGCGCGCGTCGTGGCCGGCGTGCTGCCGGAGGGCGTCTTCGGCATCGTGCACGGCCAGGAGGCCGGCGTGGCGCTGGTCAAGCACCCCGTGATCAAGGCGGTCGGCTTCACCGGGTCCACCGCGGGCGGCCGGGCGCTGTTCGACCTCGCCGCCGCCCGCCCCGACCCGATCCCGTTCTACGGCGAGCTGGGCAGCGTCAACCCCACCGTCATCCTGCCGGGGGCGGCCGCGGCGCGGCCCGAGGGGCTCGCCGCCGACTTCGCCGGCTCGCTGACGCTCGGGGTCGGCCAGTTCTGCACCAACCCGGGCCTGCTGTTCGCGCCGGAGTCGCTGGTGCCCGCGCTGGGCGAGGCGGTGTCCGCGGCGGCCGGCGGCCCGATGCTCAACGAGCGCATGTGCGACGCCTACCGCTCGGGCACCGACAGCCTGGGCGAGTCCGGCCTGGTGTCGCCGATCGGCGAGGGCACCGCGCCCGACGAGGGCTGGAGCGTGCCGCCCCGCCTGTACTCGGTGCCGCTGGCCGCCTTCGCGGACAACCTGGAGAAGCTCACCGAGGAGCACTTCGGGCCGGCGGCGGTCGTGGTCGCCTACTCCTCCCCCGAGGAGCTGCTCGGCGTGCTGCCGCGCCTGCCCGGGTCGCTCACCGGCACCCTGCACGCGGACGACACCGAGCACGACGTGGCCGGGCGCGTCGCCGAGGCCCTGCGTCCCGTGGTGGGTCGGCTCATCTTCAACGGGTGGCCGACCGGCGTGGCGGTGGCGTGGGGCATGCACCACGGCGGGCCGTGGCCGGCGACCACGAGCGCGCTGCACACCTCCGTGGGCGCCACGGCGATCCGGCGCTGGCTGGCCCCGGTGACCTACCAGTCCTGGCCCGAGGACCTGCTGCCGCCGGAGCTGCGGGCGGACAACCCGCTGGGCATCCCGCGCCGGGTCGACGGCGTGCTCGGCGTGCACTGAAGTCCGCGAAGGGCCCGGGACCCCGTGAGGTCCCGGGCCCTTCGCGCGCCCGAACGCGGAACTCACCGGTCCCGAACGTACGACAC
>NZ_JBHWIE010000097.1:0-24834 GCF_042732085.1 Actinosynnema sp. NPDC059797 | reverse complement strand
GCCCATGGGTTCGCCGTCCCACCGCCGGTCGTACAGGTCAAGCACTCTGGCGGCCCTGACCGCGAAATACGGATCCCAGGGGAAGATCCACGACCGATGCTGCCACGGCTTGATCGCGTGCGTGGCCAGCCGGCGGCGCACCGTGGACGCCGACACCCGTTCGCAGATGCTGCGGTCAGCGGCCTCCCGGGCCAGTTCCGGGCGGCTCCACCGGGCCAGGGCGACACCGGCCCGAGCGGGTGGTTCACAGGCCAGTGCCTTGACCTCCGCCATCACCGTGGAGGGGAATACCCGCGGCCGCCCACCGCGAGGCCCGGCATGCCATGCCGGCAGAACCGCCTGCGCCATTCGCGAACGGTGTCGTCGGTGGTGGCCGGCCGACGCGCGATCACCGCGTTGCGCTCACCATCGGCGGCGGCCGGCACGATCCGTGCCCGCAGCACCTGACGATGCTCGGCACAGCCCCGCCGCGCGACCGTTTCCAGCGCGCACCGGTCGGCCTCGCCGAGAACGACCACGTACGGGCTGGAGCGGACTCACGCGACAACCCACAAGGAAGATCAACTATGAACCACCCGACGGTAGCGGATCGGCACGAGGAGAACCCAGCCCCGCCCCGATCCCCACCTGCTCAACGGATCACCGAACCCGCCGATACCAGCGGGTGGCACGGCGGACCGGGCCACTGGAGGAAAACGCTCATGAGCGAGGTCACCACGTCGGGCAGGCCGCCTTCGTCCGCGGCGTCCTGCCCGAAAACGGCCTGACACTCGCCCCCGCTTCCCCTCGCACGGCCTTCCCAGTCACACCCTGACCTGGGAAATCGGAGCGGTGACAGCGACCGCACCCAGACTTCCGCTCGGTACGCACATCACCGACCCGATACGGTTGTCACATCCCGGACGGGTGACCGCGTAGCCACCCAAGACCACAACCGCACCTTGCATATCGTCCTGGGCCTGTCGAACACCGCTGTGCTCGGCCACCAAGGCGACACCGGCCGGCAGGATCGGCGGAAACGCCGGCAACAGCCCACCCAGCCGCAGACCGAACGCCACCGCGACCACACCGGTCACCGCCGAGACGCCTGCGCCAAACGCGAACCGGACCACCCAATCCCACAGCGACAACCGGGTCACCTTCCCCGGATGCGCCCGCATCCGGACATCGTCGCCGTTCGCACGTTCCCCGGGTGTTGGCGCCTTCGGCACGGCCGTTGACGTCTCGACGGTGTCGGACGTGCCTGACGAGCGGCGCGGCGATCTCATCCGACAGCGCACCCGCACGACAAGGTCGACCACCTCGGCCACTCCTTTCGGGGCAGTCCGCACGCCGTGCTCACCGGGGGATGCCGTAGGCGGCCATGAACATGTCCAGCAGGTCGTCGACGGCGTCCTCGTCGACGGGGCGGGTCGACAGCAGGTGGCGGTAGTACAACGTGCCGCACAGCACCTCCGCCGCGAACTCCAGGTCCACGTCCGCGACCAGTTCGCCGGCGTGCTGCGCGCGAGTGATCCTGTCGAGGGTGCGTCTCTCCACGGTGAGCAGGAATCGTTCGTGCAGGGTCGCTCGCAGTGCGGGGTCGGATTGCGCCTCGGCGATCAACCCGCGGTAGACGGGGCCGATCGGCGGACGGGTGAGCGCGAGGGACGAGCGCAGGAACTGCTCGCGGAGGTCCGCTCGGACGTCGCCTGTGTCGCGGTAGTCCAGGTCCGTGGTCCACACGCGACTGAGCGCGTCCAGCATGAGAGCCCCTTTGGACGGCCAGCGTCGGTAGATCGTGTGTTTGCCGACTTTGGCCCGGCGGGCGACCGCCTCGATGCTGAGGCCCGCGTAGCCGACCTCCGCGGCGAGTTCGAGGGTTGCGTGGAGCAGTTCGTCCGTGCGTGCGGCGCCTCTGCGTCGCGGCGTGGCGGGCTGGTCGACCATGCGGTCATCCTATCGGCACGTGGTGTGCCGTTGGTGTGACGTGGCGGAGTGGTCGCCAGGGCCGTCGTCCCCATTCCGGGTCGGAGCCGTGGCGCCGGATGTCCGTCCGCGCGCTGGACGGCGGGGCGGTCCTCAAGGGCGCGGAGAAGTTCGAGGCGCTGCGCGACAACGGGTTCGTTCGGCGGTCTGGGGCGCGTTCGACACGGTCCGACGTCAGCGGGCTGCGCTGAACGACCGGCTCCCACGTCGGCCAACCCCCCGAGGGCGATGTCCCCCGGGGCTCGCAACCGGTCACACGAGGGGGCACTGCCACACGGGGCCACCTGTCCCGACCTCGCGGTCGGGGTCGAGCGCGGTCCGCATGACCGTCCCGGTCCTGCGGGTGGGGCCGCCCAGGCGGGGTGCCGTGTCGCCGCGGTAGCGGCACGGAGCGTGCCGTTGACAATCCGCGCGCCTGTCCCCCAGGATGCAACAGCACGGCACGGTTCGTGCCGTTAAGCCCGTTCGTCAGTCGAAGGGAACCGCCATGGGCACTCGATCTCGCGTCTGGTTCATCACCGGGGCCAGCCGCGGCCTCGGCCGTGCGTTCACCGAGGCCGCGCTCGGCGCGGGGGACCGGGTCGCCGGCGTGGCCCGCGACGTCTCACGTCTTGACGACCTCGTCGAGGCGCACCCGGAGCGCCTGCTGGCACTGCGCACGGACGTCACCGACCGTGCCGCCGTGGTCGACGTCGTCGCTGCCGCGACGGAGCACTTCGGCCGGCTCGACGTCGTGGTCAACAACGCGGGCGCGCTGTGCACCGGCATGGTGGAGGAGTTCACCGAAGCCGAGGCGCGCGCCCAACTGGACCTCAACTTCTTCGGCGCGCTCTGGGTGAGCCAGGCGGTTCTGCCGCGGCTGAGAGCTCAGGGCAGCGGGCACATCCTGCAGATCTCCAGCATCGGTGCCCTCGGTGGGTTCCCCAGCACCGGCCTGTACAGCGCGAGCAAGTTCGCGTTGGAGGGCATGAGCGAGGCCCTGGCCGCCGAGGCCGCCGCCTTCGGTGTCAAGGTCACCATCGTTCAGCCGGGTGGCTACTGGACCGACCTCTACACCAGCGGTTCGACGACGGAACCCAACCCGGTCTACGACCCGCTGCGCGCGGAACTCGAGAAGCAGTGGGCGGAAGGTTCGATCGACAGCGAGCCGCGACTGGCCGCCGAGGCGGTCATGGAGCTGGTGGCCGACGACGCCCCACCGCTGCGGCTGTTGCTGG
Organism: Actinosynnema sp. NPDC059797; assembly: GCF_042732085.1. Taxonomy (NCBI): domain Bacteria; kingdom Bacillati; phylum Actinomycetota; class Actinomycetes; order Pseudonocardiales; family Pseudonocardiaceae; genus Actinosynnema; species Actinosynnema sp. NPDC059797. The sequence goes on along the minus strand of NZ_JBHWIE010000097.1, from coordinate 21,649 downwards.
GCAGCATGGCCTACGACCTCGCCTTCGACCTCTCCCGGCAGCGGATGGACACCTGGTCCGGCTGGGAAGCGGTGAGCCGCGCCGCGGAGCAGGCTGTTCCGGCGCCACGATGACCACCCCGTGCCGCCATGAGGACGAAAACGTATCGACAGAGGGGAATGTGTTGAACACCGATGTGATCATCGTGGGCGCCGGGCCGACCGGACTGGTGCTGGCCGCTGAACTGCGACTGGCCGGAGTGCGCCCGGTGGTCCTTGAGCGGCAACAGCGGCGTCGCGACGCCCCGAAGGCCGGTGGTCTCGGCGGGCAGATCCTGGACCTGCTCCGCTACCGGGGTGTGCTGGACCGGTTCGAGGAGGCTTGCACCGCGCCCCGCCCGGCCCCGCGGTTCCCGTTCGGAGGCGTGCACCTCGACTACACGCGCATGGCGGATCCGCCGATGCACGCGCTGCCGCTTCCCCAGCAGGAACTCGAGCGCGTGCTCGAGGAACGCGTCGCCGAACTCGGTGTCGACCTCCGCCGAGGGCACGAGGTGACCGGCGTGAGCCAGGACGACACCGCCGTGACCGCGGACGTGCTCGGCCCGGACGGTCACCGCCGAGTGACCGCTCGGTACCTCGTGGGCTGCGACGGGGCGCGCAGCCGGGTCCGCGACCTGGCCGGCATCTCGTTCCCCGGCACGACCTACCCGGAAGTCAACCGGCTGGCGCAGGTCACGCTGCCCGACTCGGTGACCGTGCTCGACAACGGCGCCCTCGAGGTCGCCGGCTCCGCGACGATCGACGCGGGTTTCACCAGGACCGACCGCGGTCTCTTCGGAATCGGCGCCTCACCGGACTCCGAGGTCGTCTCCCTCTACACCGTCGAAGACGAGAGCGCGGAGTACGACGACGACACGCCGATGACCGTGGCGGAACTCCAGGACAGCATCCACCGAGTGCTGGGTGTGCACCTGTCCGTCGGTGAACCGCGACGCCTGTCGCGGTTCACCTTCAAGGCACGGCAAGCCGAGCGCTATCGCCAAGGACGCATCCTGGTGGCCGGCGACGCGGCGCACCTGTTTCCCGCCACCGGGGTGGCGCTCAACGCGGGCATGACGGACGCGGTCAACCTCGCCTGGAAGCTGGCCGGGCACGTTCACGGTTGGGCACCGCCTGGTCTCCTGAACACCTATCACGACGAACGTCACCTCGCCGCCGTCCGCACCATGCTCCACACCCGCGCACAGGTGGCGCTGCGCCGCGGCCACGACGCCGCCGCCCAGGCGCTCCGGGACCTGTTCCAGGAACTCCTCGCCGACGAGCAGCCGTTGCGCCGAATGGGAGCCCTGATCGCCGGCTCGGACCTCCGCTACCCGATGCCGGGCTCCCACCACCCCTTGGCCGGGACCTTCGCCCCCGACCTCACCCTGCACACCGACCAGGGCACGACCAGCGTCGCCGCCCTCATGCCCGCCGCTCGCCCCGTCCTCCTCGACCTGGCCGACCGCGCGGATCTCCGAGAGGCTGCCCTGGACTGGCGCCAACGCGTCGACGTCCACACCGCCAAAGCCCCCGAGGCACCGGCGGACACACTCCTGATCCGCCCGGACGGGTACATCGCCTGGGCAGCGGCCATCGGCGAACCCGAGGGCAGCGCGGTGCCCGGGCTCCGCGAAGCACTGTCCAGGTGGTTCGGCGTTCCCCGGTGACGACGGGTGCCGATCACGAAGAACAGCGCCACCGCCGTCCAACCGGCTGCCGGTCAAGTCGATCGTGAGGCGGGTGACCTTGTCGCCCTCGGTCTGCACGGCGGTGCAGACCGAGTGGTGGGTGACCTCGTTGGAGATGCAGTAGGGGTACCGGTCGTCCAGGAACGGTTTCGTCGAGCCCAGGTCGTCTTGGTCGTAGAGGTACTCGTCGAGCGGCTCCGCCTCGGTGGTGCGCAGCTCCCAGCCGCAATGACAGCTCGACGCGGTGCGGGCCTTTTTGACCACGTCCTTGCCCGACACCCCTTCCGCGACGCCACGCAGGATCTCGTGGGTGGTGGGTCTCCGATGGAGCGCAGGAGTGCGCCGACGAGTGGAAGCGCACTGATGGCGCAGTCACGGCGCAGGCGCGGCACGGCGGTCATCCGGTGGTGTCGGAGAGTGCGGTGAGGACGAAGGCGTTGGCCAGGCTCGGAAGGTCGTACGGGATGGGGCGGGGGCCGACCTGGTCGGGTGTGGAGTGGAAGCCGCCGTCGGGTTGTTGGTGGCGCAGGAGGTAGCCGAAGGCTCGGCTGTGCCAGGGCGGGCGGCCGAGGGTGGTGCCGGCGGCAACCGAGTGGGCGGTGCTGATGGGGTCGCTGTCGTCGCCGGGTCGGTGGCCGAAGCGGCCGTCCGGGTTTTGGGTGTCGCGCGGGTAGGTGGGGAAGCCGCCGTCGGTGTTGGCCATGCCGGCCAGGTACCGGCGCCCGCGGGTGATGGTGCGGGAGTAGCGGTCGGGGGCGAGGTGCTGGAGGAACTCGACGGCGCTGCCGCTGCTGTCGACGTCGTTCTGTCGGACGCCTTCGGTGAAGCCCCAGCCGCCGTCGGGGTTCTGGTGGGCGACGAGGTGCTCGGCGATGCGGGTGAGCAGTTCGCGGTGGCGATCGGTGTCGCAGCGGGCGAGGGCGAGGCCGGCGACGGAGCCGAGGTAGACGGTGCAGTCGGGCATGAACGGGATGCCCGCGTCGGTGTCGCGCAGGCGCAGGACGGCGTCGATGCCGTCGGTGACCAGCCGGTGGTCGGGCTCGACGGCGTGCAGCGCGAGCAGGGCGAGCAGGTGTGCCGCGGCGTTGGCCTCCCGGACCTCGCGGCGGCCGGAGCGCAGTTGGTCGACGAGGAAGTCCCGGTCCCGCCCGGTGTCCGCGTCCCGCCGGTCGCGGCCGACGGCGTTGAGGGTGTTCACCGCGCGCAGGCCCGGTTCGCCCCAGGGGGTGTGGGCCCCGTGGTCGGCCGGGGCGCCCGGCTCCGGGTACGGGGCGGCGCCGAGCACGGCGAGAAAGGTGCCGAACATGAGCTGCTTGCGGCTGCCGTGGTGGGCGGAGTGCTCGAACGGGCCGTCGCGGACCGGTGTGCCGCGCAGGCCGAGGGGGCGTCGACGAGCACGCGTTCGATGTCGGTGAGGGCGGGATCGGCGTGGCGGGCGGCGAGGTATCGGACCAGGCCGGCCTGCGCCTGCGGGTAGCGCTGGGCGCGGCGCAGCAGGGCGAGCATCGCCGCGGATTCCAGCACGCGGCTGCGGGACCTCTCCGGTAGCGCGCCACGGTCGTCGAAGGCTGCGGCGAGCCGGGTCGCGAGTCGCAACGCCCTTTCCCTGAGGGGGAACCGCACGGCCTGGTCCGTCATGGACCCGGATATGGGTGTGGAAGGCGCTGTCGACGTCGTCGGATCGGAGCGGCTCGTCGCGGCACGCAGGTTCGGCGCGAGTCGGGACGCGGAGGTGCCCAGGCCGGTCGGTCCGGACAGCACCGGCTGCGAGACGGGTGCGTCGCGGGTGCTGCCTGGTGCCAGGCGTAGTAGCCGGCCAGGTAGTCCTCCAGGCCGCGCAGGTAGCGGGTCACGGTCTCGCGGTCGGCGGGGGTGAGGTCGTGGGCAGCCGCGGTGGCCGGCACGTCCACCGCCGAGAGGTGTTCGAAGTGCTTCACGCGCATCGTGAGGGCGTCGTTGACCGCGTCGGCCGCCTGCTGCGCGCTCGTGCCGGTGGCGGCGCGCAGGACGAGGACCCCGTTGTTGACCTCGCCCTCGTCCCGGGTTTCGCGCTCGTGGGAGACGATGTCGTTGTGCAGGCGCACGATGTCGCTGAAGCAGTCGAGCAGCTCGCGCACGGCCAGGGAGTGCGCCACGACCGGCGGCAGGGGCGTTCCTCCGGCCAGTTCGACGAGTTCGGCGGCCCACTTGCCGTTGTTGCCGCGCCGACGCATCGCCGCGTACTCCAGCGGGGTCGGCACCCGCCCCGCCGGGTTGTGGGCGCGCTCGTACCCGTGTTCCTCGATCCCGCGCAGGTTGCTCTCGGCGAACCGCGCGCACCAGTCCGCGCCCATCAGCGGTCGGGTCTGCGCCCGCAACCGGGTCGACACCCGCTCGCCGGGGCCGCCGGCGGCCATCACCGTGTCGGTCCAGAAGTCGTCGATGAAGTAGAGCCAGACGTACCAACAGGCCACCAGGGTCAACCGCGGCGCGGAGGCGTCCGGGTGCGCCCACGCGCGCAGCCCGGCCAGGTCGATGCCGTCGAACCGCTCGGCGGTCCACCCGCCGCGGCCGATGAGACCCTGTTGCCGGGTCCAATCACGGGTGCCTGCCCGGACGACGTCGACGCGCGGGTTCCGTCGAGCCCGGTAGGGCATGTGGAATTGCGGGACGACCACTCCGGTGTTCTCGTGCAGCGGCATGCCACTCCTCTCCGGCGTGCGGGGACACCAGGATGTCCGGATCATGGGTTTGATGTCATCACACGAAAGAGTGTCACCGCTGGTGGCCGGCGTTTGCCCCGAGATGGACGGCCGACGATGAGATTGATTGTCGAATCGACTTCTGGCGCGCGACCTGGAAAAGTCTGCCGATTGTGTTGGAAATCGGTTCGCTAAATTGGTCCGGTGGTCGGGGTGTATGTTCGTGAGGTTGTCGCGGGGGAGGTAAGCCTGTGACGAGGGGTGTATCACGGCCGGTCAGGGTCTCGGCGGGGTTGGGCTTCCGCTGGCCTTGCGTCACCCGTATTGCGTATTGCCGTACGGTGGGCACCCGAACGGCGGATTTACCCGAGGGTGCGTCCGGTGCGACGCTCCGATGACGATCCGGCGAAACGAAAAGATCCCGGCGGGGCGGCTGAGGGCACTCCGGGGTCGCGGGTGACAACTATTTTGATTCGCGCAACGCAGTGCTCATCGATTCCCTGGAGGCTGCATGCCCTCCCGCACGGCTGTCGTCTTCCCTGGGCAGGGTGCGCACCTGGCCGGGTCCTTGTCCAAGTTGGCGCCCGACTACCCCGTGATCGGGGAACGGCTCGCGTCCATCGACGAGGTCGCCCGCCGGTACCGCGTCCGCCCGTCCTCGGAGCTGTTGTTGGATCCGGGTTCGCCGGGCATCGACGAGTTGGTCGACGATCCCGATGCGCAGAACCTGGTCATCTTCGCCACGTCGGTCTGCCTCTACGAGGTGCTGAGGGCGGAAGGGCTGGTGTTCGACGTCCTGGTGGGGCACAGCGGTGGTGAGATCGCGGCGTTGACCGCGGCCGGGTGCCTGTCGGTGGCCGATGGCGCTCGGGTGTCGTGCGAGCGGAGTGCGGCCCTGCGGCGGGCCGGGCTGCCCCGGGCGGGGATGCTGGCGGTCGAGGCCGGTCCGCGCCGTGCGGCGTGCCTGGTTGGTGCGGTGGACGACTGGTCGTTGGCGGTCGCGGTGCACAACGCGTCCGAGCAGACCGTGATCTCCGGTCTCGCCGACGGGTTGGAACAGGTGGAGGTGGTGGCTCAGGCTCTGGGGTTGCGCGCGACGCGCCTGGCCACGCCGCACCCGTACCACAATCCGCTGCTGGCACGTGCCGCCGACGAGTTCAGCGCCGCGCTGGAGGGCATCGAGCTGCGACTGCCCCGGCAACGGGTCTACTCGCCGATCCTGGGTGGGTATGTGGAGGACGACGAGGCGGTGTGGCGGCTGTTGAGCCGGCACTTCATCCTGCCCGTGCGGTTCGCCGAGGCGCTGACGCGGCTGTACGGCGACGGGGTGCGGACGTTCGTGGAGGGTGGGGCGCGGCAGGCGATGACCGGCCTGGCCGCCCAGGTCCTGCCCGCCTCGGTCCGGTTGATCACGCCCCTGGCCCACCGGGTCGACCGGGTGGCCTTGCGGCGCATCCTCACCGCGACGGCGGACGAGGCGGGCCCGGCCGACGCGACCGCGAATGCGACTGCACCTGCCGTCGCGGATGCGCTGGCGCCGCCCGTCGCGGCGACAGTGCCGCCGGAGCCGGTCGAGGAGGGTCCTTCCCTGCCGTCGCGCGAGACCCTGCTGGTGGAGTTGCGGCAGGTCTTCGCCGAGTCCCTGGGCTACCCGGTCGAGGTGTTCACCGACGACGCGGAGTTCGAGTCCGACCTGGGGATCTCCTCGGTGAAGCAGACCGACATCTTCGTGAAGGTCCTGCGCCGCTACGAGTTGCCCAACCCTCCGGTCGCCCTGCGGATCCGCCGCTACTCCACCGTGCCCAAGCTGGCCGACCTGCTTGTCCGCCTGGCCTCGGGCGAGCCGGTCGAGCCCGACCGGGAGGCGTGATGGGCGCCCCCGGTCCGGTGGCGGTGGTGGGCATGGGGCTGGTTCTGCCGGGTGTTAGCGACCCGGAGCAGTTCTGGGCGCTGCTCAACCAGGACACGCCGGTGTTCGGCGAGCCGTACGCGTTCGACGTCGACCGCATCCACGACCGCGATGCCCGGGCCGAGGACAAGACCTATGCCCGGCTCGGTGGTTACGTCGGGCGGTTCGACGCCCACCCGGCGGTGACCGGGGAGCACGTGAGGTCGCCTGATCAGGTGCCGGTGTGGTTGCGGCACAGCCTGGCCCAGGCCTTGGACGGGGTCGTGCGCGGGGCAGGGGATCGACACGGCTGCTATGTGGGGACGTGGCCGGGTGGCAGCCTGGCGGTGGAGGAGTCGCTGCTGGTGTCGGCCGCGGCCCGCGGCATCGCGGCGGAGTTGGCCGACGACCCGGACGAGCGCGCGCGCCACGAGGCGCGGTTGCGCGGGGTGCTGCGCCGCCGCTATCGGCAGGCGACCGACACCCCGGGAGCGGTGTTGGCGGAGACGGTCGTGCGGTCGGCGATGGCCGGCCTGGTGGAGCAGGACGCGGACTGGTTGACCGTCGACACGGCCTGTTCCTCCGCGCTGTACGCGGTGGACCTCGGGGTGAAGAGCCTGCTGGCGGGGGACTGCGACATCGCGCTGTGCGCCGGGGCGGTCAGCACGGTGCGCCGCGACCAGGTGCTGTTCGCCAAGCTCAACGGCCTGTCGCGCGGCGACGACCCGCACGTGTACGACGAGCGCGCCGACGGTGTGCTCTTCTGCGAGGGCGCCTCGGCGGTGGCGCTGAAGCTGCTGGACCGGGCGTTGGCCGACGGCGACGAGGTCCTCGGGGTGATCGCCGGGTTCGGGGTGTCGGCCGACGGTCGGGGCATGGCGATCTCCGCGCCGAACCCGGTCGGCCAGCGCCTGGCCGTGCGCCGGGCCAGGGCGGCCGGCCCCGTTGTGCCGCGGCGGATCGACTGGGTCGTCGGGCACGGCACCGGCACGCCCACCGGTGACCTGGTGGAACTGTCCACCCTGGCCGAGCTGGCCCCGGAGGGCGGCTACCTGTGCACGTCGAACAAGTCGTTGATCGGCCACCCCGGTTGGGTGGCGGGCACGACGTCGCTCATCCACGCGCTGCTGGCGCTCAAGCACGAGCGCATCCCCGCCCAGCAGCGGTTCGCCACACCCCCGGCCGAGGTGCCGGCCGACCGGGTCCGCGTGCCGGTGACCCCGGTCGACTGGCCCACGCGGCCCGACCGGCCCCGCACGGCGGCGGTGTCGGCCTTCGGGTTCGGTGGCACCAACGCCCACCTGCTGCTCCAGGACACCCGGCCAGGCGGAACGACCCTCTCCGGTCGGCCGCGGCAGGAGGACGCGCTGGTGCTGGTCGGCACCCACGTCCTGCTGCCCGGACAGCCCGACCCGCAGCAGGTGCGGCAGTGGCTGCGCACCGGTGGGGGAGCGCCGCCGCGCGGTTTCGGCCCGGACTACCCGCTGCCGCCGTTCACCGAGATCCGGATGCCGCCGATCACCGCGCGCACCGTGGACCGGTGCCAGCTGATGGCGGTGAGCTTGGCCTGCCGGTTCGCCGCCGAGCACGGCGCGCTGTGGGACGGTTGGCGCGACACCACCGGGGTGATCGCCGCCCACATGGGCCCGCCGACCTCGATGACCGGCTACGAGCTGCGCGTGTGCGCCGACGACCTGAGGGCTGCGGTGAGTGGTGACGACAACGACCACGCCGCGGCCGACCGCGCGGCGCTGGAGACCTTCGTGGCTTCGGTGCGCGACCGGGTGCCGGCGTCGAACGACGACTCGATGCCGGGCCTGATGCCCAACATCATCGCCTCCCGGGTGGCCAACCGGTTCGACCTGCACGGCCTGGCCCTCACCGTGGACACCGGGCGCACCTCCACCCAGACCGCGATCCGCGTCGCCGCGGGCTACCTGCACAGTGGCGAGCTGGACCTGGCCCTGGTGGTGGCCGTCAACGGCAACAGCACCCCGGAGATGGCCGACCTGACGGGCCTGCCGGTGGAGGGGATCGCCGAGGGTGGAGTCCTGCTGGCGTTGACCCGTGAACGGTTCGCCCGCGAGCGGGGCTGGCCCGTGCTGGCCGAGCTGCGGGTGGATGACCGCCACACCGGCGAGCCCGTGCCGGAGGTCGTCTGGGGCGAGCGGGCCGACGAGCCGAGCTACCTGGCCGCGGACGGGGCCCTGGCGGTGCTCCGAGCCCTGGCACGCGACGTTCCCGCCGCGCGCGTGCGCAGCACCCACCCCGGTCCCGGGATCGTCGTGTCGGCCCCGGCAGGCCCGACCCCGGACTTCACCCGGCACGTCGTGGTCACCCGCAGGACCGATCCGGTCGCCACCGCAACGACATCGTCGTGGCTCCCTCCCGGCGGTGTGGTGCTCACCGACTCCGCGGTGATCGCGGCGACCGTGGCCGACCGGGTCCGCGCGGCCGGGGCGGTGCTGCTGTGCACCGACCCCGACACCCCCACCGGCCTGGCCGCGGTGATCGCCGACGTCTCCGACGACCCGGCAGCCCTGGCCGTCCTCGACGGTGCCGCGCCGCACGTGCGCGTCATCGCCGCGGCACCCTCGCGGACCTGGCCCGCGCCGCCGCCACCGGCCCGGCTGCGGTTGCAGGACCTGGCGCTGCTCGCCCTGGCCCGCTTCGGTGACCGGCTCGCCGGGGGCTCGGTCGCGGCACTGGTGCCGGACCGGTTGCGGCATGGGCGGTACCACCCGGACTCCGCCCTGCTGTGCGGCTTCGTTCGCGGCGTGGCCTGGGAACGGACCTGCCCGGCGGTCGCCGTGGTCACCAACGCCGACCTGGACGACGGCCTGGCACAGCTCGCGGCCGAAGCCGCGACCCGCCGCGAACGGCCGGTGGTCTTCTACCGCAACGGGCAACGCCACATCGAGGTCCTGTGCCCCGCACCGCTCACCCCACCCCGCGACGACGCGCGGCCGCGACTGGACCGGGACTCGGTGATCGTCGCCACCGGCGGCGCCAGGGGCATCACCGCCATCGCCCTCACCGCGCTGGCCACCCGCCACCGCCCCCGGATGTGGCTGCTCGGATCATCGCCACTGGAGCAGGTGCCCGCCGAACTGCGCGACGCGCCCGACGACGCGGTGAACGCCCTGCGTGCCGCCCACATCACCGCCGGGCGACGGCAGGACCCCCGCGCACGCGTGCCCGAGCTGAGCGCGCGGTTCGACGCCCTGTGGCGATCACGGGAGGCGGAGTCGACCCTGCGCCGCCTGCGCGAGATCTGCGGACAGGACCGGGTCCACTACCTGGCCTGCGACGTGTCCGACCCCGACCAAGTCGTGGCCGCCGCCGCGGAGATCGGTGCCCACACCGACCGGATCGACCTGCTGCTGCACGGCGCCGGGCGGCTACGCTCGGCCGACATCGCCACCAAGACGCTGAGCGACTTCCGCGCCGTCCGCGACCCGAAGGTGCTCGGCTACGCCAACCTCAAGGCGGCGTTCACCGACCCGGCGCCTCGCGCGTGGTGCCACTTCGGCTCGGTGGTCGGGGCGATCGGCTGGGCCGGCGAGACCGACTACGGCGGCGCCAACGAGTACCTCGCCGCCGCGGCCCGCACCGCCGAGCCGGCGGGCACAGCTCCCGAGATCACCCTGGGCTGGCCCATGTGGGCCGACACGGGCATGGGCACCCGCAACAGGGACCTGTTCCTCGGCCAGGGCATGCGCGGGATGAGCAACGCCGAGGGCGTCACCCACCTGCTCGCCGAGCTGTCCCGGACCGGACCGGCCGACCCGGCGCCGGTCTACCTGGGACCCGCCGAGCTGAAGATCCTGGACGAGGCGTTCCCCGGGCACGTGAGCGCGCCGCCCGACCGCCACCACCCCGGTCTGCTGGACGAACCGGGCGCCGACGGGCGCCGGACGTGGCGGGTGCGGCCCGACCGGGACCGCTACCTGCTGGAACACCTCGTGGAGGGCAAACCGACGATACCGGCCACCCTCCTCATGACCGCGGCCATCGAGGCCGCACGCGCCGTGATACCTGATCGCGGAGCGCCCTCGGCCCTGGAAGACCTGCGGTTCCAGGCTTTCTGCCGACTCCACCCGGACCGCGGCGACACGCTGTTCACCCTCACCACCGAGGTCGTGACCCCCGACCGGGTGCGGGTGCGCATCACCTCCGACGTCACCGCGCCCAACGGCCACGTCCTCGTGCGCGACCGCGAGAACACCCGCATCGACGTCGTGTTCGGCCCGCACGAGCACCCTACGCCCAGACCCGTCCGACCCGACCCGGACGCCGCTCCGATCGCGGACCCCTACTACCTGACCGACTCCCCGATCCAGCTCACCGGCGCGTTCCGGACCACCGGCGGCACGAGCGTCGGGCGGCACCTGGCCCACACGCGATGGACCTGTCACGTCACCGCCGGCGAACCGTTCGCCGCGCTGCCCTTCCCCGCGCTGCTGATCGACGCGCTGCTGCGCATGAGCTCCTACGACAACGTCGACACCGACGCCGGTCGGATCGGGGTGGTGACCTGCCGGCACATCGACCGGATCGCCCTGCACACCGACGCGGGCGACGCCGAGCTGTCGCGCCGCCACCCGGGCGGCGTCGACCTGTACCACGAACTGGGCGGCGACAGCACCGCGGTCGACCCCGACGGCGTACCGCTGGTCCACGCCACCGGGATGGACATGCCGGTCATCGACACCGTGGCGCTGCTGCCGGGGAGCCGAGGGTGAGCGAGACCTACGAGATCCGGCGCCGCGTCACGTTCAACGACACCAACGCGGCCGGCAACGTCTACTACGCCACCTTCATCCTGTGGCAGGGCGCCTGCCGCGAGCAGTGGGCGATGGAGTACGCCCCCGTGTTCACCGGCCGGCTGCACGAGGAACTCACCGCCGTGACCGCGAGCTGCTCGATGGAGTACGCGCGGGAACTGCACCTGGCCGACCACGTCGCCATCCGGATGACCATCCCCACGGCCCACCTCAACCTGATCACCCTGAACTTCGAGTTCTTCCGGCTCGACGCCGACCGGGAGCAGTTCGCCGGCCGCGGCGCGCAGACGATCTCCTGCGCCCGACGTGTGGGGGACGACCTCGAACCGGCCGCCTGGCCGCGGGAAATGGTCAGCGGACTGGACAGGTTCGGGGTCGACACCGGCCGTGTGTTCTCCGAGTAGTCGACATGTCCGGCGCGCCCATCGCCCGGGACGGCTCGGAGAGGTCGTGGATGCGCGGTGGGCGTGGTGGAGGGCGGCCGATTCGTCCGTGTTCCGGCTTCCGTGACGAGGCGTGCGGTCAAGACCACGTTCGCATGGAGGCCCTATCGGTTCGGGTGAACGCCGTGGTCGGCGACGTGACCGTCGCGGTGATCAGGTTGGGTGCCGTCGGGTGAAACCGTTCCCCACCGGGTGCTGTCCCGTGCGCTCGAAGGGGGCGCGTCGCTAGCGTCGGGTTGATGCATCTGACACCACAGGAACGGGACAAGCTGCTGGTCCACGTCGCCGCGGACGTGGCCCGGCGGCGGTTGGACGGCGGGTTGCGGCTCAACCACCCTGAGGCGGTCGCGCTGATCACCTCGTGGGTGGTCGAGGGGGCGCGGGCCGGGCGGTCCGTGGCCGAGCTGTCCGCTGCGGGGCGCAGCGTGCTGGGGCGGGAGCAGGTGCTCGACGGGGTGGCCGAGATGATCGACATGGTGCAGGTCGAGGCCACCTTCCCGGACGGCACGAAGCTGGTCACCGTGCACGACCCGATCCACTGACCCGGGTCATCCCGGTCTGTCCGACGAGTGCGGAGGTGCGCGTGCGCCCTGGTGAGGTCATCCCGGCCGAGGAGCCGGTGCCGCTCAACCCTGGGCGCGACCGCGTCCGCGTGGTGGTGGTCAACGAGGGAGACCGGCCGGTGCAGGTCGGGTCGCACTACCACTTCGCCGCGGTCAACCCGTCCCTGGAGTTCAACCGGGAGCGGGCGTGGGGACACCGGCTGGACATCCCCGCGGGCACCGCCGTGCGGTTCGAGCCCAACGTCGCCCGCGAGGTCGACCTGGTTCCGATCGCCGGGCGGCGGGTGGTCCCGGGCCTGCGCCCGGAGTACGCGGGCCCGCTGGACGAACGCGGCCCTGAGCCGACCGGGGAGGACTCGTGAGCGCCGAGGTCAAGCGCCGCCGCTACACCGAGCTGTTCGGCCCCACGGTCGGCGACCGCGTGCGGCTGGCCGACACGAACCTGCTCATCGAGGTCGAGGAGGACCGCTCGATCGGGCCGCAGGGCTCGGGCGACGAGGTGCTCTTCGGCGGCGGCAAGGTGATCCGCGAGTCCATGGGCCAGGCGTTGACCACCCGCGCGCAGGGCGCGCCGGACCTGGTGATCACCGGTGCGGTGGTGCTGGACCACTGGGGCGTGGTCAAGGCGGACGTGGGCGTGCGTGACGGCCGGATCGTGGGCATCGGCAAGGCCGGCAACCCCGACACCATGGACAACGTCGACGACGAGCTGGTCATCGGGCCCGGTACCGAGGTCGTCTCGGGCAACGGGAAGATCCTCACCGCCGGGGGCGTCGACTGCCACGTGCACTTCATCTGCCCGCAGGTCGTGGACACCGCCCTGGCTTCCGGCCTGACCACGCTGATCGGCGGCGGTACAGGGCCGGCGGAGGGCAGCAAGGCCACCACCGTGACGCCGGGGCCGTGGAACCTGGAGCGGATGTTCCGGGCGATGGACGGGCTGCCGGTGAACGTGGTGCTGCTGGGCAAGGGCAGCAGCGCGCACCCGGACGCGCTGTGGGAGCAGCTGCGCGGGGGAGCGGCCGGGTTCAAGATCCACGAGGACTGGGGCGCGACCCCGTCGGTGATCGACACGGCGCTGCGCGTGGCCGACGAATCGGGGGTGCAGGTCGCCCTGCACTCCGACACGCTCAACGAGGCCGGGTTCCTGGAGTCCACCCTGGACGCCATCGCGGGACGGTCGATCAACGCCTACCACACCGAAGGGGCGGGTGGCGGGCACGCGCCCGACATCATCCGCGTCGTCAGCCACCCGAACGTGTTGCCGTCCTCGACCAACCCGACCCGGCCGGACACGGTGAACACCTTCGACGAGCACCTGGACATGCTCATGGTGGCCCACCACCTCAAGCGGTCGATCCCGGAGGACCTGGCGTTCGCCAACAGCCGCATCCGACCCAGCACCATCGCCGCCGAGGACGTGCTGCACGACCTGGGCGCCATCTCGATGATCAGCTCCGACGCGCAGGCCATGGGCAGGGTCGGGGAGGTGGTGCTGCGGACCTGGCAGACCGCGCACGTGATGAAGGCCAAGCGCGGCGCGCTGCCCGGTGACGGCCGGGCGGACAACCTGCGGGCTCGGCGCTACGTCGCCAAGTACACGATCAACCCCGCCATCGCGCACGGCCTGGACCACGAGGTGGGGTCGGTGGAGGTCGGCAAGCTGGCCGACCTGGTGCTGTGGGACCCGAGGTTCTTCGGCGTGCGGCCGGAGCTGGTGTTCAAGGGCGGGTTCGTGGCCTGGGCGCAGATGGGCGACCCGAACGCCTCCATCCCCACCCCGCAGCCGGTGTGGGCTCGTCCGATGTACGGCGCCACCGTGAAGGTCGCCGCCGACACCAGCCTGCACTTCGTCGCCCAGGCGGCACTGGACGACGGCCTGCCCGACCGGGTGCGCACCGACACCCCGATGGTGGCGGTGGGCAACATGCGCGCGTGCGGCAAGGCCGACATGCTCCTCAACGACGCCCGGCCGGAGGTCACCGTGCGCCCGGACAACTTCGCCGTGCACATCGACGGCGAGCTGGTCGAACCCGAACCGGTGCACGAGCTGCCGATGGCCCAGCGCTACTTCCTGTTCTGATGACCACCGGTCTCGACGCGGTGGGTGCCGCGGCGGTGCTCTCCCTGGTGGACTCCCGCTTCCCCGGCGGCGGCCACGCCCACTCCGGCGGCGTGGAGGAAGCCGTGGCCCGCGGCCTGATCACCGACACCGCGAGCCTCGCGACGTTCCTGGACGGGCGGCTGCGCACCGCCGGGCTGCTGACAGCCGTCTTCGCCGCCGCGGCCGCCAACACCGCACGCCTCGGGCTCGACCGGTGGGGTGAGCTCGACGCCGAGCTGGACGCGCGAACACCGTCCCCGGCCCAGCGCGCCGCCTCCCGTGCCCAAGGGCGCGGCCTGGTGCGCGCGGGACGCTCCGCCTGGCCGTCGCCGGTGCTCGACGCCCTGCTCACCGCTACCGCGCGACCGCACCACCCGGTCGCACTGGGTGCCTTGGCCGGCGTTGCGGGAGCCACCCCGCACCACGCCGCGCTCGCGGCGGCCTACCTCGCCGTCAGCGGACCCACGAGCGCCTGCGTCCGCCTGCTCGGCCTGGACCCCTTCGCCGCCAACGCCGCCGTCACCGCCCTGTCCCCGGTGATGGCCGACATCGCCGCGACCGCGGCGGATGCCGCCGACCTGCCGCCGGCCGACCTGCCCGCACCCGGCTCTCCCGCCCTGGACCTGTTCGCCGAAGCCCACGACAGAACCCACCGCCTGGAGGTGCGTCTCTTTGCCAGCTGACCACGACCACGGGCATGGCCACGGCCACACCCACCCGGTCAACTTCGACCCCACCGCCACCGAACCCGACCGCCACGCACCACCGGCGGCGACCGGGCGGGCGTTCCGCATCGGCATCGGCGGCCCCGTCGGCTCCGGCAAGACCGCCCTGACCGCCGCCCTGTGCCGCGCCCTGGGCGACGAGCTGGACCTGGCGGTGGTGACCAACGACATCTACACCACCGAGGACGCCGACTTCCTGCGCCGCGCCGGCGTCCTGGACCCCGACCGCATCGAGGCGGTGCAGACCGGCGCCTGCCCGCACACCGCCATCCGCGACGACATCACCGCCAACCTCGACGCCGTCGAACGCCTCGAAACCCGCTTCCCCGACCTGGAGCTGGTCATCATCGAGAGCGGCGGGGACAACCTCACTGCCGTGTTCAGCCGCGGCCTGGTCGACCGGCAGGTCTTCGTGGTCGACGTCGCCGGCGGCGACAAGGTGCCGCGCAAGGGCGGCCCCGGCGTCACCACCGCCGACCTGCTGGTCATCAACAAGACCGACCTGGCCGAGCACGTCGGCGCGGACATGGGGGTCATGGTCTCCGACGCCCACCGCATGCGCCGCCACGAACTGCCCGTGATCACCCAGTCCCTGGTGCGCACCCCGGACGCGCCCGACGTGGCCGCCTGGGTCCGCGGCCTGCTCGACCACGTCACCCCCACCCGGCTCGCGGGCACGGCGTGAGGGCACGCGCCCGACTGGTCGTCGAACGGGACGACGCCGGCCGCAGCGCCGTGCGCGAGCTGCGGTCGGCCTCCCCGCTCACCCTCATGCCCAGCCCGCCCGGCCTGCACGACGACCCCGACACCACCCTGGTGCACCTGGTCGGCTCGGCCGCGGCCCCGCTGGGCGGCGACGACCTCGAACTGGATGTCCACGTCGGCCCCGGAGCCCGACTGTGCCTGACCGGCGTCGGCGCAACCCTGGCCCTGCCCGGCCAGCACCCCGGTCCCAGCCGCATGACCGTCACCGCCCACGTCGCCGAAGCGGCACGACTGGAGTACCTGACCGAACCCACCATCGTCGCCACCGACGCCGACCACCACACCGCACTGCACGCCGAACTCGCCGCCGACGCCCGCCTGCGCTGCCGCGAAGTCCTCGTCCTCGGCCGCACCGGCGAGCAACCGGGCACGCTGCACAGCCACACCCGCGTCCACCGCGCCGGCACCACCCTGCTGCACCAACGGCTCGACGTCGGCAACGCCGAGCTGGACCACAGCGCCGCGCACCTGGCCGGCCACCGCGTCCTCGCCACCGAACTGCTGGTGTGGGGCGACGACCCGCCTCGCCCTGTCGGCGGCGACTGGTGGTCCCTGGTCCCACTCGCCCGCGGCGGCTCACTGGCCACCGCTCTCGCCCACGATGCCATCACCGCCGAACACCTCCTCACCACCGCCCTCGCCGCACACCCAGGACTCGCCTCGGACGCACCGGCACCACCGGTGCACCGCCTGCCCGTCACGGCGTGACCAGGTCAGTCCGGCCGCGCGTCCGTGCCGACAGACGTTCACCGCCGAGTACAAGCTCCCCTCCGGTCGCCGAGTACGAGAACGCCCCGAAACGGGGAGAAGGGCGTAATCCTGCGTCGGGGCGTGGACCCAGACGCGAGACGCAGACCGGCTGGGAGGGTGGCTGCCGCTCGACATCATGGAAAAGCTCATGACCCTGCAGGAACTTTCCGAGGGCGCGGACGAGGGCAGGCCGCCCGGAGGTGATGGCGGCCGCGTTCGGCGAGCCGTGCGCCGCCGACGCTCGGCGACGACCTCCCATGTGCTGACCGACCGATCCCACGCCACCCACTACCGCCACGCCGGGATGACAGGCCCGGTGCACAGCCCCCGCCCGCACCGTTGTCCGCCGCACGCCCTGGACGCCGTCGAACGCGCCGGGTGCTGGAGGTGTCGACCATCTCGGCCCACCGGGACCTGGCCGTTCCGCAGGTGCCGGCGTGCAAGCTGGGCAAGGGCCGCTACCGGTGCTCGTTTCCAGGGTGTATCGGATCGCCCGCGCCGTCGGGCAAGTCCGCGAACGCCGCTGCGTCTCCGGTTGCTCCCGCCCGCCGTCGTTGCGCGGCTGGCGCAGGTGGCGTGCCGATGGCCCCGCAGCACTGGTCCATCCGGGCGTATCTCCGGAATCCCTCGTCACCGCGGCGCGGATGCCTCGTCACCTCGGCGTCCAACTTCCGTTCCGAGTCAAGGACCGCGCCATGACGGTGTCCGCCCCGCTACGCCCCAGCACTCTCGCCGAGTGGATCGCCACCACCTTCCCGCCGGGTATCCCTGCCATGGACGCCGTTCGGGTCGGGAGGCCTGCGGTTCCTGTTCTACGGGCGCGCATCCACCCACGAGCACCAGGACCCGCGCACCTCGCGAGCGTGGCAGTTGGACGTCTCCCGCAGGCTCACCGGAGAGCACGGCCTGCGCGCCGTGCGACGAGCACGTCCTTGCCGACGCAACCGGGACCGGAGGTCGAGCGGATCCCTGTGCCCGACCCGTGGCCGCACAAGACCGGCGTGCTGTCGGAGGAGGGGACCAACTCCTCCTGACGGGATCGTGAGGCAACCGGACATGCCCGGCGAACCCTTCGGGTGAACCCGTCCCCGGTCGGGTGCGATCATGCCCCCGTCCGGGATGTCCAAGGCGCACAAGCACGCCGAGCACGAACTGGTCGTCACCGTCGTCGACGGCTGGGCCGCCACCTTCTCGGCGAGCAGCTGGAGGACGTCAGCCCCCACGGTCCCGGCGATTTCGAGCCGTGTGACGCTCTTGTGGGCGGGACGCAGACCGGTAGAAGCCGGCCCGTTCGAGCTGCGCCCCGCTCGAAGTGCAGGGCGGTCAGCTCGTTCCGCGACAGTGGAAGCCGACGACGAGCCAACCGACTTCGGTGTTGCGCACCCTCGGCACCGGGCACTGCCACGACTCCCGCGGCACGATCTTCCCCCTTTCGATCGGTTGAGGAAGTAGGCGGCACGGCCGTGCACCGGTGGAGTGCCTCGAGCGTTGATCATCAGGCGACCCGGAGGCACCCGGAGGGTTTCACCGGCACGGGGACAGGTCGGCGGGCTGGCCCTGGTCGCACCGCAGGGCGCTGACGACACGGACGCCGACGTGGAGACCCGGCAGATCGACGGCTTCCTGCCCTTCACCGCGGTCGACACCACCGCACCCGAGCCGCTCACGGGCCTTCACCCCGGATGTTGGACACGGGGTTATGCGGCGTGGGTCAGCGTAGTCGGTGTCGGTAGCAGGCTGTTTTCGTAGTCGATCGGGGAGGTCTGGCCGAGGTGGGAGTGGCGTCGCCGGGTGTTGTAGCGGTGCAGCCAGCCGAAGGCGGCCAGTCGTGCTTCCCTTGCACTGCCCCAAGCCTGAGCGCCTTGGAGGGTTTCGCGTTTGAAGGAGGCGTTGAGGCTTTCGGCGGCGGCGTTGTCGGCCGAGCTGCCGACCGCGCCCATGGACTGGATCACCCCGGCGGTCCGGCAGGCGTCGGCGAAGACCCGGGCGCTGTATTGCGATCCGTGGTCGCTGTGGAAGATCGCCCCGGCCAGGCTGCCCCGCGCGCGCTCGGCGGCGTGCAGGGCGTCGACGACCAGATCGGCGCGCATGTGCTCGGCGACGGCCCAGCCGACCAGGCGGCGCGAGCACAGGTCCATCACCGTGGCCAGATAGCAGAACGTGCCGTCGGCGATGGGCAGGTAGGTGATGTCGCCGACGTAGCGGGTGTTGGGTTCCTGGGCGGTGAAGTCGCGTCCGAGCAGGTCCGGGGCCTTGGCCGCGGCCGGGTCGGTCGTGGTGGTGCGGTGTCGGCGGCGCAGCCGCAGCCCGGCCAGGCCGATCTGGCGCATGACTCGCGCGACGCGCTTGTGGTTGACGCGATGCCCGGTGTCGCGCAGTTCGGCGGTGATCCTCGGGACGCCGTAGGCGCCGGCCGACTCGCGGTGGATCACCCGGATGCGCGCCGCCAGGCGCGCGTCGTCCGCGACGCGGGCGGCTCGGTCCGACGCGGTGGCCTTCCAGTGGTAGTAGCTCGACCTGGCGATGCCGATGACCTGGCACAACCGCTTCGCGCCATGGTGGCGCTGGTGATCGTCGACGAACTGGAAGCGGTTCACCAGCGCGTCTCCCCGGCGAAATACCTGGCCGCCTTGCGCAGGATGTCGCGCTCCTCCTCCAGCTCGCGGATCCGCCGGCGCAGCGCGGCGTTCTCGTCCTCCGACGAGGCCGGCGCCGACACGCTCGCGGAGGTGGCGGCGGGTGGTTCGGTGCGCTGCTCGTCGTCGAGCCGGATCCAGTTGCGCAGCGTCTCGTGGTTGACACCCAGGTCCTCGGCCACCGACTTGATCGTCACGCCCGGCCGGGACCGGTAGAGCGCGACCGCCTCGGCCTTGAACTCCGGCGGGTAGTGCTTCATCACCATCTGAACGGGACTCCTGTCCACCCGAACCATCAAGGTCCAAGTGTGTCTGGTGTCCAACATCTGGGGTCAAGGCCCTGTGACACCCTCGTTCCGATCCTGCTTCCCGAAGGGTCCACACTGACCGTGCACGGGATCAACCCCGACGGGACACGGACCCGCATCCGCTACACAGGAGGAGCACAGCCGTGGTGGACCTAGAAGCCTGGTACGACGCGGATCACGACGGCCCCACGGTCGTGCGCACCCCGGCCGAGCTGGACGCCGTGTTGGACGTCGTGGCCGGATGGGAAGGCCGGATCATCGTGGACGTGTACGTGGTCGCGAATCCCGCGCGGGCCGTGTTCAACATCGGGGTTCACGGCCAGGCGGGACGCGGTGCCCTCTACTACTCAGGCGACAGCGGGTCATGGTTCAGCAAGGGCACGCCGGGACCGGACCGGAGTCCGACCGAACCCATCCTGTACTACTACATGAACAACGACACCGAATTTCCGGGTGACTGCGAAATCCCGCTGGACGTAGTGCGTCGGGCCGCTCACGAATTCATGACCACCGGAGGCGAGCGTCCAACCGTCACCAACTGGCAGCCACGTCCCCCGGTACCCCAGGCCGCGTCCGCCGAGTAGCCACCGGCCCGGCACTGAACGTCCCCAGACGCGACAAAAGCGGCCAGGGAGGCAGGCGACGCCACCATCACCGCTGAGTGCTCCCGCGCGAGCGGAAACGGTCCCGCGTATCGGCGGGTGGTGCAGTCGGACAAGGCGTGCTCCCGCGCGGGCGGGGCAGACCGGCGCCGGGAGGCGAAGTCGTGCTCCTGCCCGTGGTCTCCGCGCGAGCATGGATGGTCCGCAGGATGTCGCGGCCGGTCAGATCGGCTCGATGTGCTCCTCACGCGAGCGCGGGATGGTCCCAGCGCATTCGCCAGCGCCTGCCGGATCTTGACCTGCTCCCGGCCACCGATATACGAGACTCGAACGAACCGAATGAAAACACACACCTCGACCTGTAAAGTACCTGGTCAAGAAGTGTGCTCCCCGCGCGAGCGGGGATGGTCCCGCCCGGCCGAGCGTGGAGACCTTGGCCGAGGAGTGCTCCCCGCGCGAGCGGGGATGGTCCCCTCACGCCGGGCCGCCGCGGTGACTCCGGGTAGTGCTCCCCGCGCGAGCGGGGATGGTCCCCGCACCGTGGTCGAGTGGCCAGACGGCACCATGTGCTCCCCGCGCGAGCGGGGATGGTCCCGTGTCCGACCACGGCGGGCTAACCGGCCTGGGGTGCTCCCCGCGCGAGCGGGGATGGTCCGACCATCGCGTCCATCGTGGCGTGGCTGCTCTAGTGCTCCCCGCGCGAGCGGGGATGGTCCCAACGCGTCCGCGAGCGCGCACGCCGCGTCCGAGTGCTCCCCGCGCGAGCGGGGATGGTCCCTTCAGCAGCTCCAGCGGGCTCAGCAGCACCGGGTGCTCCCCGCGCGAGCGGGGATGGTCCGGCCGAGCGCGCCGCCTCGGGGAGGACGGGCGCGTGCTCCCCTCGCGAGCGGGGATGGTCCGCTCCGGGCGGGGCATGGTCAGCTCGGCGTCGGGTGCTCCCCGCGCGAGCGGGGATGGTCCCCGCTGTGCCTGTGGCTGCCCGGCGACAAGACCGTGCTCCCCGCGCGAGCGGGGATGGTCCCGGCGCGTGCGGCGACCAGGGGTTCCGCGACACGTGCTCCCCGCGCGAGCGGGGATGGTCCGGTCGTCCTGTTCGGACGGGGCGACGCGGGCTTGTGCTCCCCGCGCGAGCGGGGATGGTCCGCCCGGCGCCAGGCAGTTGACGCGAATGCGCGGGTGCTCCCCGCGCGAGCGGGGATGGTCCGGCCACCGTGTGCGCACCGCATCGGTGCGGTCAGTGCTCCCCGCGCGAGCGGGGATGGTCCGTCCGCGGTGCGCCGGGCGTCGAACCCGGCATGGTGCTCCCCGCGCGAGCGGGGATGGTCCTGCGGCCTCGCCGGCACCGGAGGGGCGCAGCTCGTGCTCCCCGCGCGAGCGGGGATGGTCCCGTCTCGGCGGTCACGGGCACGTTCGAGCTCGCGTGCTCCCCGCGCGAGCGGGGATGGTCCCTCGCCCACAACGGGCCCCTTCCGGCCGAAGGTGTGCTCCCCGCGCGAGCGGGGATGGTCCGTCCAGGCGCTCTACGACATGGAGGACGCCCTCGTGCTCCCCGCGCGAGCGGGGATGGTCCGACCTCGACGCACTGGCGGACCAGTCGGCGGAGGTGCTCCCCGCGCGAGCGGGGGTGGTCCCTACTGGGTCGACCTGGCGGTGCAGACCCTGTAGTGCTCCCCACGCGAGCGGGGG
>NZ_JBHWIE010000096.1:0-25592 GCF_042732085.1 Actinosynnema sp. NPDC059797 | reverse complement strand
GTATCGTGGGCGTGGCGGCGGGCAGCATGCTGCGGCTGCGCTTCCCCCAGGGGCCACCCGACCCGCGGGCGTGGCACGAGCTGCTGCTCACCGGCATCGGCGACCGGATCGCCGAAGGGTACGGAGAAGTCGTCGTCGACGCGCCGCTGCTGGCCGCCACCACGGTCCGCACAGACGCGCCGACACCGCCCGCACGGACCCGGTCAACGGCGGTGGGTGATCTGCCGGACCGGGTGCGGACCGCGGTCGTCGCGGACCGCACCCGCGACATGCTGCCCGCCACGCGGGCGGCGGGGGAGTACACCAAGCTGGTGGCCGCACTGCGGAAGCTGTCGCGCAGCCAGCGCGGCGAGTGGCGGGCGGCGTGTGTGGCCGCGGCCGTCGCGGGCGGTCTGGAGCCGCTGACCGCCAGGATCGACCGGGTCACCGCCGGGCGGCTGCCGCGCCGGCAGAGCGAACGGGTGCTGGCGCATCTGCTCAACTGCCTGATCGGTCGACGGTCGGTGCCCGATGTCCGGTCGTGGTGGACGGTGCTCGAGGAGCACGGGGTGCCGGTGACCGAGGAACCCGACCGGGCGGCGGCGATTGTCGCGCTGGTGGCCGACGCGCTCGACGGGCTGCGCCGCGATGGGGAGCCGTCATGAGCGCGCCGGTGAGGGAGGACTACCGGCTGGTGTTGCGCGCCCGCACCCCGGTGCACGTGGGTGCGGACGGCGCGAACGGGATCGCCGACCTGCCGATGGCCACCGACGGCCTGGGCCGTCTGATCATCCCCGGCACGTCGTGGGCCGGGGTGCTGCGCGCCGTGATGCGCACGATCGCACCAGCGCAGGAGAACACCGTGTTCGGCCACGCCGACGGAGAAGAGGGCCGCGCCTCGCGGCTGAGCGTGTTCGACACCGTCGTCGACGACGGCGGCGACCTGGCGCTGCGCACCGGCGTGGGCATCGACCGCCGCACCGGCGCCGCAGCCGACCGGCTGCTCTACGACCGCATCGTCATCCCGCCCGGCCACCGTTTCACCCTCGACCTGCGCTACGATGGCCCACCCAGCCCGGCCTTGGCCGCGCTGGTGGCCCACGTCCGCGCCACCGGCCTGACCATCGGTGCCGCGGGCAGCCGCGGCCTGGGTCGGCTGGACTGCCAGAGCGCCACCGTCCGCCGCACCGACCTGCACTCCCGGGCCGCCGTGCTGGCCCTGCTCGCCGGCGACACCGCCGCCGAGGACATCACCCCCACTCCCGCTGCCGCGACCGGCCTGGGAATCCGAATCGCCTGGCGACCCCGGGAACCGGTGCTCGTCGGCGCCGCCGCCGAGGGTACGACCGCCCACCTGGTCCCGTTGACGACCACCGGCGCGGACGGCGGACTGGTCCCGGTGCTGCCCGGCTCCTCGATCAAGGGGATGCTGCGCTCGGAAGCCGAACGCGCCGTGCGGACCCTCACCGGCCCCGACTCCGATCCCGGAGACGATCCGGCCGCCGCGGCCGACGCCCTCGCCGCCCGCGTCCCGGCCTTGGCCGTGCTGTTCGGCACGCGCGAACGCGCCGGCGCGCTGCGCATCCCCGACGTGGCCGCCACCCCCGAGGCCGGAGTGCCGGCGGCGCAGTGGGCGCGGCAGTTCACCGATACGGCCCCGCCGAACCCGCCGTGGGCGCGACCGCGCACCAGGGTCGCGATCGACCGGTGGACCGGCGGCGCCGCCGATGCCCGCCTGTTCACCACCCTCGAACCGCGCATCTGGTCGTGGGAGCCGATCAGCCTGGACCTCGACGAGGCCCGAATCCCCGACCAACAGCGCACCGCCGCACTGGTCCTGCTGGGCGTCGCCGCCGCTCCCCTGGTCGAGGGCACCGCCCGCATCGGCTACGCGACCACCCGCGGTTCGGGCGGCATCGAACCGCTCGAGGTCACCGTCACCGGCATCCCCGGCCACACCGGGGACTGGTGGGCCTGGCTGCGCCACCTCGCCGACGGCACCCCCCTGGACACCCTGCTCGGCATCGGAGACCTGTCGTGACCCTGCGCGTGCACACCCCGCTGACCCCGCTGACCCTGCGCCAAGCCCTGGATGCGGTCGCCGAGCGGAACCTGGTCGCCTTCCTCAGTTCCGCCACCGAGCACCATATCGCCCGCTGCCGCGACGGCGAACCGGCCACTCCGGACGGGCCGTGCCCGCTGGACCGCGTCTTCGCGGCGCGCCTGTTCGACACCGGCATCGACCTGCGCTGGCACCACGACCACGACGGCCTCGGCCAGGCCGCCCTGCTTACCGAACACGCCGATGCTCCACCCGGCTGGACCAGCGAAACCATCGCCGTGGACTCCACCCTGGACGGCCGCTACGCCTTGTGGGGCCGACGCTTCCACCTCGTCGAGGGCCACCCCGACTGGACCCGGGCGATCGAGGGCCGGCTGGGTCGGCTCGACCTGCCCCACCCGCCACCCGCGCCGACCCCGACCGGCCAGGACTGGCCGACCGAGTACCTGTGCCTGACCTACCGCGAATACCTCGTCACCGACGCCTACGGCAACCTGTCGGTGCTCGACGAACGCCTCACCGGCATCACCACCGCCGCACCCGCTGACGGCAAGGACCGCTGATGCCCTTCCACAACCCCTACAACTTCCTGCCCGCCTTCCCCCGCCACGATATGCCCGACGGGCTGCGCGACGCCCCACCGGCAGGCCACCACCGCCACCACCCCGACCTGCTCACCGGCACCATCGACATCGAGTTCACCACCGTCACGCCCCTGCTGATCACCCGCACCCGCGACACCGTCGACAACCACCTCCACCACGAGACCGCCACCGTCACCGACCACGACGGCACCGCCCGCGTCGACCTGGCCGCCAGTTCGGTCAAGGGCATGCTGCGCGCCGCCTACGAAGCCGTCACCAACTCGCGGCTGGCCGTGTTCGACCACACCCACCGCACCGGCCACCGCGCCACCGTCGAGTCCGCCCGCTACCTCGCCCCCGCCCTCGTGCGCGGCTCCACCGTCGAGGTCCTCGGCAGACTGGTCCTGCATGGCCGGGACCGGTCCTCCGCCGCCATCCCCATGCCCACCTGGACCCGCGGTGACCGGCGCGACTACGACCTCGGCCCGTTCGGCCACCGCCAGCAGGTCGACGCCATCCTCTCCCGCACCCGCCGCGGGAGATGGCAGGTGGAGTCGCTGTTGTCCGAGGACGAACAGTTCGACCTCACCCGCGACCAGTCCGACGAGTGGTACCAGGTGCGCGGCATCCTGTGCGTCACCGGTCCCACCATCAAGGGCAAACACGCCGAACGGCTCTTCGTCACCGACATCGTCGAAGGGCACGGCGACCTCACCCTGACCGGTGGCCGGAGCATCACCGGTCAGGAAGCCGAACGCCTGATCGCCGACCTGACCGAACTCGTCCGCCACCAACGCGACCTGCACCAGCACGCCTACTCCAACGACATCGAGGACCGCGACGGCAACCCGTGGGACTACCTCGGCCACGAGCCCGGCAAGACCGCCTGGTCCCGCCACCTCTACCAGACCCGCGACGGCGCACCCGCCCACCTCGGCCTCGACACCCTCACCAAGGACGGCGACCTGGACACCGCCACCGCGCCGCTGCCCTGCTGGATCGAAACCAACGGCCGACGCCTGCGCCCGGTCATGGTGTCCCGCCTGCTGCACGAGTACGCCCCCGTCGACCTGCTCGACCCCACGCTGCGCCCGGCCGAAGACCCGGCTCGGCTGTCCCCGGCCGACCGTGTCTTCGGCTGGACCCACCCCGCCGGCAACGGAGCCCACCGCGCCCAACTGGCCGTCACCCGCCTGACCTGCCCCGCCACGGCCGACGCCGTCACCCCCATCGAGCCGCTGACCCTGCCGCCCCTGTCCACCCCCAAACCCGTCCAGGGCCGCTTCTACCTCGGCCGACCCGACCCCGACAAGGGCGTCACCCCGCTGGACCCGACACTGACCAGCGCCGACTGGTTCACCACCGGACAGGTCCCACGCGGCCGCAAGGTCTACCCCCACCAGCAATGGATGGAAACCGCCGACCCGGACACCACCCGCGACCGCGTCTGCCACCGGCCACCGAAGGGCCGCCCGGAACGCGACAGCCAGAACAGCACCCTGCACGACTGGATCCGCCCCGGCGCCACCTTCACCGCCACCATCGAGTTCCGCGACCTGAGCCGCATCGAACTCGGCGCACTGCTGTGGCTGCTCGACCCCCACCGCACCGGCCACGCCGGCAGACCCGCCCGATTCCGCCTCGGCCACGGCAAACCCCTCGGCTTCGGCTCCATCCACCTGCGCGCCACCGCCGTCACCGCCCGCACCGGTGCACAGATCGCCCACCACCTGCGCACCCTCGGCGCGCAACACCCCACCACCGACACCGGCGCGCTCGCCGACGAGTTCGAGGCGGCCATGAGCAGCCCGCCCTGCCGCGCACTGCTGACCGCCTACCGCCACGCCGCCGCGGGCTTCCCCGCCGACCAGGACGTCCACTACCCCCGCGCCGCCCCCGACGACCCCGGCTACCAATGGTTCGTCGCCAACGACAAAGCCAAAGACCGCGCCCAGTCCCTGCCGCCCCTGGGCGGCCCGCCGCTGAAGGAACGACCGTGAGCATCCTGACCTGGGCCGGCAACCGCGTCTTCAGCGCCCGACGCAACCTCGAAAGCGTCTTCGTCGCCGTCCTGCTCGTACCCGTCATGCCCGACCTGTTCGTCGACTGGTTCGGCCAACCCGACAACCCCGCCCGCGACGGCCTGCTCCGCCTCGCCGCCGCCGCCGCCGTGTTCGTCGTCGCCGTCCTGGTCGGCGCGGCCCGCAACGCCTGGACCCGACACCGAGCCGCGCGCTCCCGCGCACCGTTCACCCCACTGCCCACCGCCGACGTGCTCGTCCTGCCCATCAGCCCCCGCGGCACCCCCTACACCCGCGCCGCCGCGCGCGCCGGCAACCCCGAAGTCCCCGAATACCTGTGCGACCACGTCCGACCCACCACCGTCGTGGCCGTGCTCAACCCCAAAACCGCCGACCGCGCCCACAAACTGGAAACCGAACTCGCCGCCGACGGCATCACCCTGGTCACCGTGCACCTCGACGACGTCCACGACCCCACCGCCACCGTCGCCGGCACCGACAAGATCATCCAGCGGCTCCGCGACCTCGGCGCGCCCCCCGACCGGGTCCTCGTCGACGTCACCGGCGGCAACGTCCCCCTCACCCTGGCCATGCTGCGCACCGCCGCCGTCCACGGCGCACGCTGCGTCTACGTCGCCACCCAACCCGGACCCGACGGCACACCCCGCCCCCACACCCAACAGGGCCACACCTTCGACCCCGCCACACTCACCACCAACCCATGACCACGCCGCTCAACCCCACCCCGCACCCCGTCGTCACCACCACCGACGACGGCACCCCCACCCTGCCCCCGGCAGCCATCCCCGCCCGCCCCACCGACCAACGCACCCCCACCGCGCCGCTGGTCACCGACACTCCCACCGTGCCCCGCTGGACCCTCACACCCGGCACCGCCACCGGACTGCCCGACCCCCGACCCGACACGTGGCCGATCGTCGCGCGCGTCGTTACCACAGCCGCACCCCACCGCCACGACCTGCTCATCCCGACCGACCTCCAAGCGACCCGGACGGCAACGTTCCGGCCTGCACCGCGCTCGCCCAACCCGCACCGCCGCCTACACCCGAACGGGGGAAGATATAGTGAAGATCCACAACCCGTCTCGCGCGCAACACCGCCACCAGTGCAAACACCGATTCGGCCGCTATGGAATGATCTTCACGAACTCGTCGGGTGCACCGCCGTGCAGCGGGCACCTGTTTCCGCAGCTCACCATGACCACCAGGGTTTCGCACCATCTCACGCCGAAGGGCGTACAGAAATCCGTTGATCCGAAGGTTGAACTCGGTGATCCAGAGTTCCGCACCACCTCACGCCGAAGGGCGTGCAGAAACCCTCGATAGCGGCCTGGTCCGGGGAGTTGTCCCTTCAGGTTCGGTACGACCTCGCGCCGAAGGTGGTGCAGGGACCTTGAGGAATTTGCATCGCACAAGCCTCTCCGAACCCCATTCCGAGGTATTCAAAAAATATTTCATGCCGAAGGGCGTACAGGCGCATGTGCCAGAACGTGCATACGTTGAAGGACACCTCGGGATTCCGATCCATCTCACGCCGAAGGGCGTACAGAAACCGCGGGTCGATGAGGTACTGATCCGAGAGCACGGGTTCCGCACCACTTCACACCGAAGGGCGTACAGAAACCTCGACGCAGCGTCGATCTGGTCAGGCGGGCGTGGAGTTCCGCACCACCTCACGCCAAAGGGCGTACGGAAACGCTTTCGCTCGCGACCACGGAGGTCGAGAACGACTCGTTCTGCCCCGTTCCGCACCACCTCACGCTGAAGGGCGTACAGATACTTGTGGTTTTCGTTGGTGGTCCAGTTGGACCGGCCGGTCTGACGTCCCTCACGTCGGCGGCGAGTGGAGGACCGCCGATAGCGCGTCGAGGCTTGCAGACTGTCCGCCGCCGACTCGCGACCTTGGTCGGGTCGTTGTGAAACGTCGGCTGTCGGGGTGGCGATGGGGATGGTGAAAGGGGTGGGTGTGCCGGGGTTGTGGCGGGTGGGGTGGTCGGGTCCTCTGGATCGGCGAATGGTGCACGCGCGGTTGGCGTCGTGGCTTGATGTGGATCATCACGCGCGGCGTAAGGCGTGGTCGTGGAAGCCGGTCGCGGGTGGGATCGAGGTGGGGTTGCTCGATGACGGGCTGGCGGACCGGTTGCGCGGTGCCGGGTCCGCGATTGAGGAGGTGTCATCGTGGGCGTGGCGCGCGCCTGCGGCGACGGCGGTGACGCGGTGGCGGGTGGAGTTCGTGTCGCCGGTGACGTTCCGGCGCGGGAACCGGTTGTTGCCATGGCCGTCGCCGTCGGCGGTGCTGGGCGGTCTGCGGGCAGTGTGGCGGGTGTTCGGGGCGCCGGTGGTGGGGGATGTGGAGTTGGACCTGGCCGACGAGCCGGTGGTGGTGTCGGCGGTGGAGGGGGCCAGCGAGGTGGAGCGGTTCGTGCTGCACGAGCGTCGGGACGCAGCGGGCGGCACGGTGCCGGTGTGGGTGACCGCGGGCGGGTTCCGGGGCCGGGTGACCTACACGGTCGACGGGCCGGTCGGGGCGGGCGCGGTCGCGGCGTTGTTCGAGTTGGCCCGGTATGCGGGGGTCGGCGCGCACACCACGCGCGGGTTCGGCGGTGTGCGGATCGTGCCGGGATGAGGCCGACGTGGGCGTGCTGATGGACCGGGTGGCGTCGACGGCGACGTTGTCGCGGGCGTGGGCGGACGTGCCGGCCGCCGACGCCGAGGACGACGTGCTGTCGGCCGGTGTGCGGCGCTTCCGCGACGCGGCCGAAGGTCGGATCACGGAGTTGGCGGCCACGCTGGGCAGCGGGGAGTTCCGCCCGGACACGCTGACCGAGATCGACGTTCGCAAATTGGACGGCGGTGTGCAGACCCTGTGGATTCCGACGGTGGCCGACCGGGTGGTGGAACGCGCGGTGCTGCGGGTGCCGGGCCTCGACCTGGACGCGCTGTTGGGTCCGGGCAGCTTCGGTCACCGGCCAGGGCTCGGGGTCGCCGACGCCGTGCGGGAGGTGGTGCGGCTGTGGGGCGAGGGATTCGGGTGGGCGCTGCGCACCGACGTCCACGACTGCTTCCCGACGATCCCAGTGACGGTGCTGCGCAGGCACCTGGCGGTGATCGTGGGCGATCCGGAGCTGCTGCGCGTGCTCGATGCGTTGTTGGAGCGGCCGGCTCGCAGGCCCGGCGGCGCGAGGACGGTGCCCGCGCGGAGGCTGCCGCAGGATTCGTCGTTGTCGCCGGTGCTGTCGAACCTGGTGTTGGAGTCGGTCGACGAGCCGGGTCCGGCGGGCCGGGTTCCCTATCGTGCGCTACGGCGACGATCTGTACGTTCTGGCCGCCGACCGCGACGGCGCGTGGGAGGTGGCCCGGGTGGTGAGCGCGGCGTTCGAGGAAATCGGGTAACGGCGGGCGCGGATGCCCAAACGTCAAAACTGCGGACGGGTGAGCTTCGCGCTGCTGCGCAAGCGAATCATGCTCAACCAGCAGCAACGGCAGGGCTGCGACCGGCCCTTCAGTTCGTGTTGGTTACGCAATCAGCGCCGAGATCCAATACGGGAGCAACCCGGTAATCACATGATCGACCGGGCTGTTATCATCTGCGCCGGATCGGCGGGCCTCGGCGCCGCCCTGCGACCGCAGCGCGAGGGCGGGAATCGATCGTCGTCGAGCGGTCACCCGGTCGCTGCTCCGGTGGCTACGCGGTGATCTTCGCTGGACTCGGCTACGACGCCGCCGAACGACTTGGCATCCCGACCGAACTCGAACAGCGTCACGTCGTCCCCGGACGGCCTGCACTCCCATACCCGCGAACTTGGCTTCGGCACGGAGTGCGACCACGTGCTCGACTTCGATCACGGAGTCGACTTGCCCGTGCTCGACTGGCGCCTCAACATCCCATGCCTGCCTCCGGATGCTACCGCCGGCCTCCTCCAACGGCCGCGCTTCGCCGTGATCGGCCTGGGGATGACCGGCCGCCGAGGTCTTCGGCTTCCGCGCCGACGATGTCGTCCGTGGCCTCGCCACCGGACCGCGGGCGACCCTGCCGAAGGTTTTCGGCGAGTTCGACCGGCTCATCCCGGCATGCTCGACCGGCTGCGCACCGCCGACCCGTCTACTACGACACGCTCAGCCAGGTCGTGCTCGACCGGTAGGGTGACGGACGCGTCATCCTGCTGGGCGGGTGAGGCCGCCAGGGGCACGATTCTCGTCGTCGGCTGCGGCTCGTCCCTGGTGAGGTCAGGTACAAGCAGCAATTGAGCCGCCGCATCCAAGGCCTTTATGTCCCCCACCGGTCCCTTCCGCCTTCAGCTGCGAGATTTGCCGCAGCGCAACACGAAGTTTCCGCCGGTCAGCCGATTCAACCCACTGGCCGACCGACCGTGGCTGTCGCCGGCCCGCGCAGGCCCGCCGACCCGGTTTTCCTGTGCCGCGCCAGTGTCGACCGTCCGCCGTATGGGCGATCATGGCCGGGCGAAGGGGTGTAGATCATCTGATCGGCGATTGCGGGCGCTCGACCGTGATTAGTTTCGCATGATGAGGGAGGTCGTCATGAGGATCGAGGTCGAAGAAGGTGACTCGGCGGGCGAGCTGGGGTCGCTGATGGAGTGGCTCGTCGGGGTCGATGAACTCCGGGGTGCGGTGCGGCCTGTGCACGCACCCCCGCCGGAGGGTGCGCTCGGGCCGGTGCTGGAGGCGTTGGACGTGTTGGTCGGCCCCGGTGGTGTGGCCGCGGCCGGCGCCACGTCGTTGGTGGCCTGGCTTCGGCACCGGGCCGGTTCCGTGCGGGTACGGGTGCGCAAGCCCGACGGCACGACCGTGACGCTGGACGCGGAGAAGGTGCGTGGCCTGTCCGCCGATGACGTCCACGCCCAGGTGGAGCAGTTGCTGCGCGCTGTCGAGGAGCCCGCGGCCGACGACGCGCGGGACGGTGACGAGCGCGAACCGTCGTGAGCGCCGTGGGGGCTGTGTCGGACCTGTCCGCGCCCGGTGCGCGGGCGCTGTTGATCGCGACGTCGACGCACGTCGGTTCGTCGTTGCCGGATGTGCCGTCGGCCCGCCGGTCGGCCGAGGCGTTGCGCGATCGGCTGGTGCGGGTGTGCGGTATGCCGCCGGAGCGGGTGCGGCTGTTACCGGACCCGGAGTCGCCGGTCGACGTGGCGCGAGCGGTCGCCGAGGAGGCGGCGGCGACCGCGACGACGCTGTTGGTCCACTACGTGGGGCATGGGTTGTGGGGGCCGGGCGGGCAGCTGTACCTGGCGACCACGCACACCGACGACCTCGTTCCCGGCTTGGCGGGGTACCAGGCATATCCGTTCGCCGAGCTGCGGCAGGCGTTGTCCTCGGCTCGTGCGACCTCGGTGGTGGTCCTGCTGGACTGCTGCTTCTCCGGCCGCGCCCACGTTCCGGCACCGTCGTTGGACCGCGTGTTCGACACCCCTCCAGTGCACGGGTTCTACCTGTTGGGCTCGGCCGAGCAGCTCGCCTCCGCGCCGACGCGGGAGGAGCACACCGCGTTCACCGGCGAGCTGATCCGGCTGCTGGACGACGGCGACCCGCGCGCCGGGGCGGTACTGACGCTGGACGACGCCCACCACCACCTGTTCCGGGCGATGCGTGCCCGTGGCGCCCCGTTGCCGCGCCGCCAGGAGGGCGGTCGGTCCGGGCAGCTGGTGCTGGCGCCCAACGCCGCGTTCACCGCCGTGCCCGGTGTGCGGGACGTCGATGGGCAATCTGCGGGACGCAGCCCGTACCCGGGCCTGGAGCCCTACGGCGAGGAAGACGCGCGTTACTTCCACGGCCGCGACGAACTCGCGCGGCGGCTGTTCGAGCGGGTGTCCCAGGACGGGGGACCGGTGTTGGTCGTCGGCGCGTCGGGCAGTGGCAAGACGTCTCTGGTGCGAGCCGGACTGCTCCCCCTGGTGCGGCGGGCGCCGGGTTGGTCGTCCAGGGTGCTCACCCCGGGCGAGCACCCCCTGCACCGATTGGCCGACGCCCTGGGCGTCACCGCCGGCGACGCCGTCCCCACCGCGATGGCCGAGCCCGCCACCGTCGCCGGATGGGTGGAGACCGCGCAGCAGCGCACCCTGGTCGTGGTCGACCAACTGGAGGAGATGCTGGCGCTGTGCCCGGACGAGTCCGAGCGCACCGCCTTCACGACCGCCCTGGCGGTCCTCGCCGCGGCGGAACGGGTGTCGGTGGTCGGGGTGTTGCGCGCCGACTTCTACGCACAGGCCACCACCTACCCCGAATTGGCGTCGTCCTTGCGCGAACGGCAGTTCCTCGTCGCGCCCCTGGACCCCGAACAGGCCAGGGCCGCCGTGGAAGGGCCGGCGCGCGCGGCCGGGCTGCACCTCGACGACGGTCTGGTCGAACTGGTGTTGACCGACCTGGGTGTCGGCCACCGACGCGGTATCGCCGCAGGTGCGCTCCCGCTCTTATCCCACACCCTGTGGGCGACGTGGCGGTTGCGCAACGGCAACCGGTTGACGGTGCGCGCCTATCGCGAGACGGGCGGCGTGGACGGCGCGATCGCGCGCACCGCCGACGACACCATCGCGGCCCTCGACGCCGATGCCCGGGACGCCGCTCGTCGCATGCTGCCGCGTCTGGTCCACGTCGGCACCGGTTCCGACTCGGGCGGCGCCGACACCGCCAGACCGATGGACCGGGCGGAGCTCATGCGCGGGCTGGACCCGGATACGGCGGAGCGGGCGCTGCGTGCCCTGGTGGCCGCTCGGTTGCTGACCGTCGACCGCGACGTGGCGCGCATCAGCCACGAGGCGCTGTTGCGCACGTGGCCGGCCCTCTCGCGGTGGGTGGAAGCCGACCGCGAACGCCTGGGACTGGCGCAGCGGCTCTCGGAGGACGCGGCCGCTTGGGAAGAGCAGCGACATGATCCGTCGCTGCTGTACCGGGGCACGCGACTGGCCGTCGCGCTGGAGCGGTTGAGCGGGCGCGACGGCGATGCGCTCGGTGACGTGGCCCAGGACTTCCTCGCCGCCGCGGCCACGCACCAGCGCCGTGGCCGGCGGATCCGCACGCAGCTGGTGGCAAGCCTGGTGTTGCTGCTGGTCGTGGCGGTGGCCGCTGCGGCGATGGCGCTGGCGCAGCGCGGTGAGGCCACCGCACAGGCCCGTGCCGCCTCCGCCCGCGCCCTCATCGCCACAGCCGACTCGGTACGTGGCACCGACCCCCGGCTCGCATTACGACTCGGCGTGGCCGCGTACCGCCTCGACCCCGACGGCCCCGCCCGGGCGGCGCTGGCCGAGACCTTGTCGACCTCCCGCTACGCAGGCGAACTGCCACCGCACTCCGAGCAGGTGACCGCGCTGGGGCTGTCGGCGGACGGCCGTCGCCTGGCCGTCGGCACACCGGCCGCGGTGAAACTGTGGGATGTCGGCGACGATCCGCGCCGCCCTTCCCCGGCCGGACAGGCATCTGCCGGGTTCAACGGCGCGGTGTCGGCGGTGGCGTGGCAGCCGGGTGGCGACCTGCTGGTGGTCGGCGACGCCTCCTCGGTGCACTTCTTCTCCGCGCCGGCCGGCACCGAGCCCCGACACCTGGGAGACTTCTCGCTGTCGGGCGGCCGGGTGCGCGCGCTGACGTGGTCGAACGACGGTGCGGTCCTGCTGATCGGCAACAACGCCTCCGCCGTGCTGGCCACCGTGGTCGACGGCACCGCCACGATCACCCACGTGTTACCCGCCCACAACCAATCGCAGTCGACGTACCTGGCGCTCAGCGGCGACGGCCGCCTGGCGGTCGTCACCACGGATGGTGGCGGAGCGCAACTGTGGGATGTCACCGATCCGTGGGCCCCGCGCGCACTGGGTGCCCCGCTGACCGCCGACTCGCCCATCATGTCGGTGGCGATCTCGTCCGACGGCACCGCGGTCGCGGCCGGCACGATGGGCTCATCGGTCGCGCTCTGGGACGTGCGCGACCGCGGACGACCGCGGAAGATCGACACCGTGACCGCGAGGTTCGGGTTGGTCGCACCGATCACCCGGATCTCGTTCACCCCTGACGACCGGAAGGTCGTCACCTCCGACTTCACGGGTGCCGTCACCCTCACGAGCCTGTCCACGTCCACGCCGGTCGCCGAGATCGACGAACTGGGCACCAAGGAGGCGTCGCCCGACGTCGCCGTGCACACCGGGCACCTGGCCGGCTTCGTGGTGGACCGCGCGCGCGGACTGCTGCTCACCGTCGCCGCGGGTGATGAGGTGGTGCGGTTGTGGTCCCTGGACGAGCGTGAGACCCGCATGGTCCGCCGCGGCGTCCCGGTCGCCGCCCACGAACCCGGCACCCGCGAGGGGACGATCAGCACCGCCGAGAGGATCGCGACCAGCACCGGGATCGACGGCACCCTGCTGGTGCTGGACGTGGCCGAGGACGGAACGCTCACGCCACGGCCGGCCGTGCGTTTCACGGACCGCCTGAGGCCGACCGATCGGCTGGGGCGTTCCGCGCTGGCGCCGGACGGTCGCACGGTCGTCACGGCCGGCGGCACGGACGACACGGAATCGCAACTGTGGGACATCCCGCCGACCGGTGCGCCGGTGCCCTCGGGGGAACCGGTCGAGCACGACTCACCTGCCGTGGCCACGGCGTGGACCCCGGACGGCAGGCACCTGGTCGTCGGCCACGAGAAGGGCGGCATCACCGTGCACGACGTCACAGACCGCGACTCGCCGGTCCAGGTGGCGTCGCGGGAGACGGGCGCAGCGGTGCACGACCTGGTCATGGCCACCAATATCCCGCGTGCGGCGGTGTCGACGTCCGCAGGGCGAGTCGAGTTGTGGGACTTCACCGACGCCGGCTCGCCCCGCTCCGCGGGTGGCGTTCCCGCAGGAAGTGCCACCGGGCGGCCCGCGATGGCGTTGTCCGCCGACGGATCCCTGCTGGCGGTGGGCGAGCCGTCGGGGACGGTGCGCCTGTGGCACGTCGCCGACGCCGCGAACCCCGAGCAGTTGGCGTCCTGGCGGACCACCACACTGGCGATCATCCCGGCGCTGGCGTTCTCACCGGACGCCGGCGTGCTGGCGACCTCGGGGCTGCTGGAACTGCAGTTGTGGGATCTCACCGACCGTCGTGTACCGCGCAAGCTGGGCTTCTCCATGCGCAGTGAGATCGTTCTGCCCGTGTCGCTGACCTTCCGCCCCGACGGTGCGACGCTGCTGAGCCAAACCATCACCGAAGTTGACAGCTGGGACATGACAGCGGCGACCGCGACGCGCGACAAGGCGATCGAACTGGCCTGCAGGCGGCTCAGCGGACTGCCCTTGGGCCGGGAATCCTGGCAGCGCTACCTACCCGGCCAGACCTACCTCGACACCTGCGCGGACAGTCCGTCCTGAACCGACCTGCACACGCGAGGCGCGGGTTCTGCCACTCCGTGATCCCCAACACGTGCGGTCTCTGTCGGCAACCAGGACGCTGCTGCGCTACGACCCCGCGCAGCATCGCCGCCGTCGCACGGGTCGGCTTCACACCCCCAGCCGCGAAACGGCGACTCGCAGGCAGCACGCCCGCCGTTCACCACGCCCCGGTCAACGGCAGCCCCGCCATTCTCTTCACGTCCGGTGACCGGATCGTCGGCGTCGTCACGTTCGACACCACCGGTGGCAAGATCGAAACCGTGTGCGCACCGCCGCCCCTCTCGCCTCACCTGCCTCACCGAGGCCGGGGGAAGTGCGAATGGTCCTTCTCTGGTTGTTCGGAGTCGGGTTGCTGGATGATCACTCGTCTCAGGAGCCCGGAGGACAGCCCACGATGTCTAGTACTCCGGCCGTACTTGGTGACTATATGCGTTTCCGCTGGTAGTGGCTCTTTCTAATGGTGTGTCCCGGAGGGTTGACCCGCTAACCGGTCCTGGGGGCTGATCGGCCAGGCTGGTCCCGCATGTCGAGTGCGGGAGGTGGTCGTGGCTCGTGGTCCGAGCGTGTTCGTGAGGCCCTTGTCGATGGAGGAGGGCCGGAAGCTTCAGCGGGTCACCAGGATCGCGAAGGACCCGGTGCGGTTGCGGCGGGCGATCGCGGTGCTGATGTCCGGCCAGGGCCGGGCGGTCCGGGACATCACCTCGTTGATGCAGGTGAGCGAGAACTACGTCCGTGACGTGATCCACGCGTTCAACGAGCGGGTTCGCGGCGCTGGACCCACAATGGAGCGGCGGGCGGAGTCGGGCAATCGGTGAGGCGACCGGTGAACGGATCTGCCTGATCGCCCGCACTGCGCCCGCCGACTGGGGCATCACCGCGTTCTCGACCTGGTCGTTGTCCAAGCTGCGCGACCATCTGCTCGACCGGGGCGCCGTCGCCGCGGTCAGCCGGGAGACGCTGCGGCGCATCCTGCGCGACGGCGGCGTGTCCTGGCAGGCCACCACCACCTGGAAGGCCTTCACCGACCCGGACCTCCTCGCGAAGATGCACCGCATCCTCGACCTCTACGATTACCCGCCCGACGACGGACGCGTGATCTGCGTCGACGAGTTCGGACTGCTCAACCTGATGCCGCGCAAGGACAAAACCTGGCGACCCGCCGGGTCGCCGCGCCAGTTACGGACCACCTACAACCGCCACCACGGCGTGATGCACATGCTCGCCGCACTCGACCTGACCACCGGAAAGATCCACTACCGGATCCGGCGCCGCAAACGCCACGCCGAGTTCCTCGACCTGCTCAAGACCCTGCGCACCCGAGGGCCCGACCAGCGGCTCCACCTGGTCATGGACAACTTCTCCCCACACCGGCACCCCGACATCCGCCAGCGGGCCGCCGACAACGACGCCGAACTGGTGTTTCTGCCGACCTACTCCAGCAGGCTGAACTGGATCGAGGCCGAGTTCGCCGCCCTGCGCTTCTTCGCACTCAACGGCACCGACCATCTGACCCACGCCGAACAGAACGCCGCCATCGCCTCGTTCATCCGCTGGTGCAACGCCCGATCCCAACCCAAGACGGGCTTCGCCACCGACTCATCCATCCGCACCTGGACCCGTTACCCGGCCAAGCCTGCATGACAAGTCACTAGATCGCGAACATCCCGACACCCTGATCACCCAAGCCAACCTGCTTCGCCGACAGTGGCACACCGGCGATAAGGACAAAGCTGCCGAAGCGTACACCCGAGTATTGGAGGAGATGGTCCGGGCACTGGGCCCCGATCATCCCCACGTGCTCGTCGCCCGAGGTGACATCGCCGTCTTCCAAAGTGAATCCGGAAATACGGAGACGGCCGTCGACATTTTTACCGAACTACTGGCCACCCAGGTCGAAGCACGGGGGATCGACGGCTGTTCACGGACCGGATAGGGGAGCTGGCCGGGTTGGATGATGCCCTGATCTCGACGGCCCTGGTCACCACCCCGAACGGGCCGGTCCCGGGCTCCACCGGCCTGTCCACCGAGCTGCCCCCCGGAGGTGCGACGGTGGTGGTCTCGGCGATCGGGGGAGCCGGAGGGATCGGCACGACCTGGCTCGCGCTGGCATGGTCGCACCGCAACCTGGACCGGTTCCCCGACGGGCAGCTGTTCGTGGACCTGCACGGGTTCAGCCCCACCGGAGAGCCGATGGAACCCGGGACGGCGGTACGCGGGTTCCTCGACGCCCTGGGCGTCGAACCCGATCGCATCCCCACCGACCCGGATGCCCAGGCGGCGCTGTACCGGAGCCTGGTCGCGGGCCGGCGAATGTTGATCGTGCTGGACAACGCCGCCTCCACCGACCAGGTCGTCCCACTGCTGCCCGGCAGTCCGACATGCACCGTGCTGGTCACCAGCCGCCACCGGCTGGCCTCCCTGATCGACCGACACGGTGCCCACCACCTCACCCTGGAGGTCCTGACCCGGGCCGAGGCCCGCACCCTGCTGGCCGCACGCCTCGGCACCGACCGCGTCGCCGCCGAACCCGACGCCGTCGACGAGTTGGTCGAGCTGTGCGGGGGCCACCCGCTGGCCCTGGCGATCACCGCCCGCAACGCCGCCACCCGACCCGCCATCACGCTGGCCGAGGTCGCCGCCGAACTGCGCGAGCTGGGACTGGAGGCGCTCGACCACGACACCGACCCGGCCGCGAGCCTGCCCACCGTGCTGTCCTGGTCCCTGCGCCGGCTCACCGGCGAACAGCGCACCGTGTTCGCGCTGCTCGGGACCGCCCCCGGCCCCGACACCACCCCGCCCGCCGTGGCCGCCCTCACCGACCTGCCCCCGCCCGCGCGCAGAGCACTGTCGGTGCTGGAGGAGGCGTCGCTGCTCGAACGGCGGCCGGGCGGTCGGTACGCGATGCACGACCTGGTCCGCGCCTACGCCGCCGACACCGCCCTACCCGACGATGTCCGCAAGACGGCCCTGGTGCGCGTGACGGACTTCCACCTCCACACTGCCCACGCCGCTGACCACCTCCTGGACCCACACCGCCCTTGGGCACCACGACCGGGCCCGCGCGACATGGAAGGAGGCGCTGAAGCTGTACCGGGAACAAGACCGCGACACCGACGCCCAACGCGTTCAACGGCAACTCGACGACCTCGACAACCCTGTCGACAGCAACTGTGCAGCGAGGCGATAGCCACATACCTGGGAAGGTGGTCTAACTGTATAACGGTGCTGATAGTTACTCCCATTACTTCAGTGCTGACTAAAACAGATCGATCGACATGTGGCAACCGCCAGCGCCCCTACCTTGAGTAGCGCAGGTGGCCAGCCTCAACCGGTCCATCCTGGTGATGCTGGAGAGTCCAGACGGGTTCCTGTTCTCCGAACCACTGTCCAAGACCGGCAGCTCCGACCGGACACAGATCTATGGCGAGATCTCCCTGGGGTACGAGCCGGGGATCGCCTACGTCACGATCAGAGGCTTGACTACCGGCACCTCGGCGGTGGCGCGTGACGTTCGTCAGCAGCCGCCACAAGCAGCTCGTGATCCACGACCTGGGCGTGAGGTTCGCCGACGGTGAGGCCGAGGTGGCCGACAAGACAACTGTCGAGAAGGTGGGCCGGGACTGCTGCCCCGACCCACCACGCAGCGCGTCGATGACTACTCGGCAAGCCCCGACATGGGCGACGGGTCGTCTTCGGCAATCACCGCCGACGGGGCGAGGGCCAGTGGGTGGCGTTCACGGGTGAGGGCCTGCACGGCTGTGGCGACCTCCCCGATGCCGGCCTTGACGTAGACGCGGGTGACGCCGTGCTGGTTGGACTTCGGCGCCGCGTGTCCGGCGTACGCCTGCGACACCGCGTAGCCGAAGTTGCGCTCCACCCAGGTCAGGGTGGTGTGCCGCAGCCAGTGCGCGCTGATGCCCAGCACCCGCACGCTCTCCACGTGCTTGCCCACTCGATTCCACAGCGTCTCGTACCGCTTCTTGGTCAACGGATCGCCGTTGGAAAACCGCAACACCCGGCTGTCCTCGTCTCGCGCGCCCCGTTCGTGGGCGTGATGGTCCAGGTACTCCATCAGCGTGGGCGAGATCGGCTGCCACCGCTGCATCGAGCCCTTCTCCCGCAGCCGCACCAGGCACTGGTCGACGTCCAGGTCCCGCCGCCGTAGCGCCAGCGCGCCGCCGGTGCGGCAGGCGGTCTCCAGGTGGAACCGCAGGATCAGCGCGTCCAGCGCCCGGTCGTTGCCCGTGCTGCGCGCCGCGGTGAGGATCTCCGCGACCAGCTGCGGGCTCAGCCCGTGGCGCTTGGAGTCGGCCTTGTCCGGCTTGGACACCCGGTCCATCACGTTCTGTCGCACACCGATCAGCTCATGGTTGACCGCGTACCGGAACACCGCACCCAACGCGTAGTAGGCGTGCAAAGCGGCGCCGTGGCCGCCGTTGCTCGACCGTCGCACCACCGCCGTCTCGCGCACGTGCTCCAGGAACCGGGTGACCTCCCCGTCCTCGGGCTCGGTCAACCGCCGTGGACCCCACGCGGCGAGCACCTTGTCCCAGTACGGGCCGTAGATGCGCCGCGACGGCGCGGGCATCGCCTCCACGACCTTCGGCACCAGCTCGGCGAAGGTGGGCACCTCTCGCGCGGGCGCGCCGTCGACCAGATCGGTCAGGGTGAGGTTCATCCGCGTCAGCAGATGCAGCGCCACCGCCACATCGCCCGGATCGGCACGCCCGGCAGTAACCGCCCGCTCAGTCATCGTCACGACCTCCCGCTACGGAGACACCGCCGCGCCCAGGCCTGGCCCGGCCGGACACCGACGGCGCGACCGGAGACGACTCCGACGACGCGGCAGCGGCCGAGGAAGCCACGGGCGTGCGCTCACCCGGCCGATGGGCATCGGCCACGACCCGCCGCACGTCGGGCAGCGCCCGGTCCAGCTTCTCCAGCCCGTGCACGACCAGCGCCGACAACGACGGCACCGCCACCAGCAGCATCTGCTCGCGCGCGCCGAACCCGCACCACCGCCGCAACCCGGCCGGAACGGCGATCTTGACCCGGCCGGTCAGCACGTGCCCGCCGTGCCGGTCGTGGCGCACCACCAGCGCCCCGCCGTCGTGCACCGCGATGTCCACCCGCGTGCCCGCGTCCCACCCGAGCACCGCGAACAGCGTCCGGTCGGAGATCCGGCCCTTGTCGTCGAACACCGCCACGGCGTAGCGCCGCAGATGCCGGGTGCGCACCACCGGAAGGCCACCGGGATCGGGTGCCGGCGTGCGCCGCAGGTCCAATTCCCGTGGGCCCAGGAAACGGTCGTCGCCGAATTCGCCGGTATCGGATCCGCCGCCGTCGGGGTGGGGCGTTCCGGGACCGCGACCGGGTCGCGACGATCGCGGGGAAGTGACCGGACCGGGTACCAGACTGGGAATGATCCGCTCGGTCACGGCGACCACCCCACAGGGGTGTTTCGCCTGGTCGACCGAGCTTGAACCCCCGACCGCAGAGTGCGATCGGGGGCTCCGTGTGCCACTATCTGTGGTGGGCCAGAGCCCACGTTTACGTGTCCGAGGCCGGACTTGTGCACTATTCACACGTCTCAATCTGCCAGCCACATCTGAAGTTTGGAGAGTCACGTAGCCGCTTGTCGCATATAAAGTTCGCGCAACGGCTTAGGGTGGATACGTATCCGGAAACTCCTTTCTGTCGTCAATTCAAGTCAAGCGTGATGGTCGCTAGTCACATCAACAGCGCCGAGGGTGCTATTTCTTGACGTACCCGTATCAAAATACTCGTGCACAAAGTGCATAAACGAGTCAGGCATGCAATCGCGACACTCAGTGTCGTCATTCTGGTATCGAGGCTGATCCGAACCGCAGACCGCATCAGAACTCCCCGTAGCGAACGAATAACTTTCCGTAGCGACAGGTCGGGTAGGAGGCATGCCGGCGGTAGAGAATTTTGTCGGTGGGCGGCTTAGGCGACCGGAGGGACGATGTACTGGGCCTCGATCGTTCCCGATGGTGTCCCTGCTCGGCTCGCTGCCGTACTCGGTCGCTCACATCTTCGGCTTGTCGACGAGAACTGTCGAATCCACAAGTCGTAGTCCCATCGTGACCTGGCATGAGGTAACGTGTCATACCCAAGGAGGCGATGGTGTGAGTATGGGCAGCATGAGTAGTCGTAAAGCACTTGGATGGGTGGCTTTTGCCGTAGGTTTCGTCGCTCTTATAGGCGGAGGTATTGTAGTTTGGATTGGACTCGAAGACGCCGACAAATTAGGAAGTGTGGTCGGTGCCGGTTGTGCGCTAGTCGGACTGGCTGTCACGATTTATGGTGTGATAGTCACTAGATCCATGAACGCAGATGAACGCAAATCGAACTCGCAAATTCGACTGTCTCGGTCCGGTGATGCTAGCGCGACTGGCAAAGGTATGGCAAACTCGGGAATTTCAGGTCAGTCTGGTGATTTCAACGGATCCGTCTTCGTAAAACGAACGGGAACTGCGAAGGCTGAAGGTGATGGAAATTCGAATACAGGTATTGAGCTGAACTAGCCGCATGATTATGGTCAACTAGTGTAGGTGTCGCATGGTAGTACGTAATTCCGGCAATAAGCTATCAGCAAGTGGTGCCGCAACCGCGTCGGGCGGGTACGCGAACTCGGGCATCCATATTGGCGACATAAACTTGACCACAGGTCAGCCGGTACGTACGAGTTATCGTCAACAAGTTCAGCGGATCGCCCCCAATCTCCTAATCGGACGCGAAAAGGAACTGGCTGAACTCGCGCAGTTTTGTACATCACCAGAGACAGAGGGCATGTATGCCTGGTGGCGAGCCAAAGCGTGGTCCGGGAAGTCTGCGCTCATGTCTTGGTTTGTTCTGAACCCTCCCCCGAGCGTCCGGATTGTTTCGTTCTTCGTTACCGCCCGTCTAGCCGGTCAGAGTGATCGGGCTGCGTTCATCGACAACGTCATGGAGCAACTGCTAGCAATCCTTGGGGAACAGTTACCTCCTTACCTGACTGAATCGACTAAAGAGGCGCATCTGCTTCGCATGCTCGCTGATGCGGCTCAACTGTGCCGAGATCGTGGTGACGAGTTCGTATTACTTGTGGACGGACTCGATGAAGACCGGAGCGGTGCGCATAGCATTGCAGCTCTTCTGCCGATGCAGCCGCCAGCAGGGTCACGTGTCATTGTGGCCGGCCGCCCTGATCCTCCTATACCGGAGGATGTACCTAAACATCACCCGTTGCGTGACACTGCTATCGTGCGGAGTCTGGCTCAATCTTCGGAGGCTCAAGCGGTACGAACAGAAATGGAGCGCGAGCTAAAAAACCTACTACGTGGATCTTGCGTAGAACAAGACCTGCTGGGACTGCTTACAGCTGCTGGCGGTGGTTTGACAGCGTCTGACCTGGCTGAACTTACTGCCCAAGAACGATGGGAGATCGAAGATCACCTAAACGCTGTCACAGGACGTAGTTTCAGCCGTCGCGATGCACACTATAGGCCGGGTGACAGTCCCGACGTGTACCTGCTGGGTCATGAGGAACTTCAGGTATCGGCGATCAACATGATCGGGTCGGAGCGTCTAGCCATATACAGGGATAGGATTCACGACTGGGTGGAAACCTATCGGTCGAAGGGCTGGCCTGAGAATACGCCTGAGTACATCTTGCGCGGTTATTTCAATGTATTGACAGCAAGCTCTGACACGAGAAGAATGGTCGTTAATTCGACGGACCGCTCGCGGCAAGAAGCTTTACTTAGACTATCCGGCGGTGATGCCGTTGCGTTGCGTGAGATCGCACTAGCTCAGCGAGCTGTTGCTGATAGAAATCCTCCTGATCTTGTTTCCCTGGTGCTTTTGGCGATGCACCGCGACCATCTTCAAGATCGAAACAGTAACATCCCCAGTAAGCTGCCTGCTTTATGGGCACTTCTAGGACAGCTGAATCGCGCTGAATCGACGGCAAATTCTATTGCGAATGCCGAAAGGCGTACTGCGGCACTCGTATTCATTTCTGAGGAACTGTATAAAATTGATGAAGACGATCGAGCTAAAGAGTTTCTAGATCTTGCACATTCATTTGCGCTATCCGTTCAAGATGACGTTGATCAGATGTGGGCGCTCAAGCAAGTGATTGAAGGGGCGCTCTTCTTAAGAGACTTTTCGCGGGCAAAGAATATTGCGGAGTTGATTTATTATCCGTCGGATGAAGTAGAAGTGCTAATCTCTATTGCAGAAGCTCTTCATGCCGTCGGAGAAGAATCTGAGGCGGTGTTGCTGCTCGAGCGTGCAAAGTCAACTGCTGAGTCAGCGACCTACGATCTCGAAGAGACGGTAGGAATGCTGGTAGCTGTAGCGACTGGACTGCATAAGATCAAACGACACGATAGTGCGCTGGAGATACTTGGAACAGCCCAAGTGATGGCTCAATCGATCGTAGAGCCTGATGAGCAGGGTCGCGCAGCCCTCACGATTTCGGCAGGACTTGCAGAAATCGGCGAAGTCGACAGGGCGGAATACCTCGCCGACGCGAATAAGGAGAGCGGATATACGGGCTATATGGCAGAGGCCATGGTCCGCCGGAGGAGGTTCGATCGTGTTGACGTAATGATCGACGTACAGACCGATCCGACGGGCAAACTGATTGCTGTACTCGGTGCTGCCACTGCGGCGAATGATATTGGCGAGTCGCGATTGGCTCTCGAGTTGTTCGCCAAGGCTGAAAAAATTTCACTCGAACGTAATCGTGGGAAGTCCTTGCGAGACTACTATGCCATCTATCTCGCAGAATCGGCGATCGCTCTAGGCGACCCGGCCCGCGCCGAGCTTATTGGCCGTTCCACTTCGGCCTTGGCTGATCGTGCCGCTATTTTGACGGAAGTTGCAGAATCCGCATTTAGAGAAGGAGATGCGGGGCGATGTCTTGATTTGCTTATCGAGGCGGAGAGTGCTGCCCGCTCTGTAGTTAATACTTCCGCGCTCGTAGGGGCTCTGTCGACTCTGTTGCGAACTAGTCACGAGTTCAACTTGAGTGAGCATAGTATTGATCTCGCCGAAAGACTCTATACGACCGCCATGGCTGCCGACACTACCAGTCGGGACTACGTATTGAAAGATGCCGTTTCAGGATTGGCAAGCCTGGACTATATTGACCGTGCAGAGTCGGTCGCATCCGCAATCAATGAGCCGCTGCTAAAATCGCAATCGTTGATTATCATTGCGCAGGCTTTTTTGAGAGCAGGAGATCGGGATGCGGTGGTCG
The DNA here is from genome assembly GCF_042732085.1 of Actinosynnema sp. NPDC059797. Lineage (NCBI taxonomy): Bacteria > Bacillati > Actinomycetota > Actinomycetes > Pseudonocardiales > Pseudonocardiaceae > Actinosynnema > Actinosynnema sp. NPDC059797. The sequence continues at coordinate 2,284 of NZ_JBHWIE010000096.1, read as the reverse complement.
AACTGCTCCGACGTGCGCTCCAGCAAGCGAAGTCGGTGTCCGCAAACAATATGGTTGAAATACTCATCGAAATTGCGGACGCGTTTCATGCGTCCGGTGAAACGGCGACCGCAATAACCCTTCTGGCGGATGCAAAAAAGCAGGCGATGGTCACTCGCAAATTGGTCGAGCGAGTCGAAAAACTTTCGCAGGTCGCTATATCGATTAATAAAATTGGGGCCTCGGATGACGCAGATTCTTTGGTGGAGTACGCATCTTCCGTTGCAGATAAAGTTACGGATCATCGGTACAAGCCACGAGTCCAGATGGCTATCGCAAGAGCCGCCGTGGCTACAGGACGCGTAGATTGGGCCGAATCAATCGCATCGTCGATAGACTCGGACGTCTACAGGATGAGCGCGATTCGTTCGATTATCGAATATCTGCATGAAATGGGTGATACGGACAGGGCTGCGGCGATTTTCGAAGAATTGAACGGCGAGTATCCACACGACGACGAAGCCGAGTATGATCCGGACGCCTGGTGGCTCGAAGGACTTGCGACTGCTGCACTTAGTATCGGCCACCTTGATAAGGCCGAGTCGATCGCACAGTCAATCGCCAGTCCTGCTGAGCGAAATTCGGTCTACCGTATGCTTCTAGACCACTCGTCGACCGGTGTGCAGCAGGAGCGTTTTCTTGTTGAGTTGCTTAGTATAGGAAGATGGCACGAGCCCGCGGGTGTACTGTTTAGCCTGCATTCGTCTGCTCTCGATACGGTACTTGCGGAGATGCGCAAGTTCGTTTGAGGGGCGTGCAGGTTCATTGACGGGGTAGTCTGTTATGGCCTGACGCGAAAACCGAACAGTCATTAGAATGTTTTTACGCTTTCTTTTAATAGATTTTGTAGTCTTGGTTCAATCGGCCCTGAGTGCGAGTGTGGAATTCAAGCGCCCTTCAGAAAGCTGCTGTGTGTATGTGACCTTATAGGGCGCTGTAGGGCACCTGTGGGTCATCCATCTCTGCGGGACCGTTAGTCAAGCTGTGGTTAGCGGATCGTCTGAGGTGGTGGTGGTCGTGGTGTGGAGTCAGTCGGCGAGTGATTTCGGCGGCATCGTGCTGTTTCTGGTGTGGCTCGTGATCCCTCTGCTCTACCTCGGTTCCGTCGGTAGGCGGTACGTGCGGCAGTGCCAGGAGAACGCACAGGCAGCGGTTTGGGTGCGGGATGAGGTGCGCCTGATCCGTGAGGAGCAGAGGGAAGGCAGTCATGACGGTGACGCTGGTGGGTGACGGCGACCAGGGAGAGGGTGGGGAGAGGCCCGTCTCGTTGTTTGATGACCCGAAGGTCGTCGGTGAGGTTCAGGAGTTTGTGGACGATCAGGCTCCGCGGGTGTTCGCGGTGGTGCAGGAGACGTTCGGGCCTCCGGAGGATCTGAACATCGTGGCGTGGGGGATGACCACCAAGAAGGGTGTCGAGGTGATCAGCGTGCACGGTGGGATGCGCATGGGTCTCCAGTCGGCGGAGAACGCGCTGATCTTCTACCGGGCCGGTGGGAGTGCGAACCCTCGCATCTTCTGGGTCGGGGGTGCTGGTGGGGAGTAACGGGTTGGAGACCGCGCTGGAGTGCGTCGGGCGTGGGTGGCCGGTTGTGCCGGGTGCGCTGTGGGTCGGTGACTCCTATGTCGATCCGGTGACGAACGTTGAGTGCGATGCGCTCGCCTTGTCGTCGCGCGCGATGGCGACGTTGGACCCGGAGGAGGTTCGGCGGTTGTGGCCGGTGTCGGATGGCGGGGTTACGCGGTCGGCGTTGGCTGTGCTGGGCAAGCTGATGGCTGCGGTGGTGGTCGAGCCTGAGCCGGCGCGGCGGGTGGTCGAGTCGGAGGCGTTCCGGGCGTCGCCTACGCCGGTCGTGATGCTTCCGGTTCCGACGTTCGGTCTGATGATCGAGTCGGCAGTGTTCGTGGTGTCGTCGGCGGAGGGGTTGGAGGAGAAGTTGGTCTTCCCTCAGGGCTCGATGTTGCCGCTGCCTCCCGCCGTGGTGGAAGGGCACAAGGCAGAGTGGCTGGTGTCGCCGGCCGAGTGCGGCGAGCTGATGAGCGGCCCGGAGTTGGCGGACCTGTTGGCGCTGGAGACCTTCAACCGTCGTTGACCGCGCCCTGACGGTTGGGCATGGGGTGCCGGACGCCTCCCCCGGCACCCATGGGACGGGACGGGCGTGTGCGGGCCGAACCCAATCAGTGGGGCGCGAGGCCCGCGGCTATTGGTTTTGTGGGGGGTTGGGGTGGCGCGACCGAACGACGTGTT
>NZ_JBHWIE010000095.1:0-25775 GCF_042732085.1 Actinosynnema sp. NPDC059797 | reverse complement strand
CGCTTGGGGGCCCCCCCCCCCCGGTTTCCTGGGCCCCCCGGCCGGGCCACCCCTACCCGTGAAACCGTGCACGCGGGGCCCCCACCGCGCCCCCCCCCCCGCTTCCACGTGCGTGCTCACTCGTGCGCACTCACCTCGACACGCGCGTTCAGCGCTCGCACGCGACCGCAGCACGCCTCCCGGCGCACGCGCACGCGCGACCGCCGCGCGTCAGTTCTGGCCCTTGCGCTGCCCCTTCGCCTGGGCGCGGGCCGCCGCGCGGCGTTCCTTGCGGGTGCCGCCCTGGGCGCCGCCACCGCCGCCGCCCTGGCGCGGGCCACCGCCCTTGGTCTGCGCGTCACCGCTCTCCGACGGACCCGAGTAGGTCAGGCCCTGCTGGGCCTGGCCGTCCAGGCCCTTGCCGCGCAGGGCGGGCGGGATGGCGTTGCCGCTCTGGAGCTGGGCCAGGGCCGGGCCGGCGGGTGCCTGGGCGGCGGCCTCCGCCTCCTGCTGGGCCGCTGCCGCGGCGGCGGCCCGGGCGCGGGCCCGGCTGCCGGCCAGCGGGCCGCCGTTGGCGATTGAGACCTGGACCGGCGGCTCGGCGGCGGCGGGCGGCGGCTCGGCGGCTTCGACCTGCAGGTTGAACAGGAAGCCGACGCACTCCTCCTTCAGCGCGTCCAACATGCTGTTGAACATGTCGAAGCCCTCCCGCTGGTACTCGATCAGCGGGTCGCGCTGGGCCATCGCCCGCAGGCCGATGCCCTCCTTGAGGTAGTCCATCTCGTACAGGTGCTCGCGCCACTTGCGGTCGAGCACCGAGAGCAGGACGCGGCGCTCCAGCTCGCGCATGGCGCCTTCGCCGACGCGGCCGTCGATCTCCGCTTCGCGCTTCTCGTAGGCGGCGAGGGCGTCCTCCTGGAGCAGCGTCTTCAGCGACTCGCGGGTGACGTCCTCCTCGTCGTCGTCGAGCAGCTTCTTGTAGTCGAGGGTGATCGGGTACAGCGTCTTGAGCGCCGTCCACAGCTTGTCGAGGTCCCAGTCCTCGGCGTAGCCCTCGGAGGTCGCGCCGTCGACGTACTCGCCGACCACGTCGGTGATCATGTGGGTCACCTGGTCGCGCAGGTCCTCGCCGTCGAGCACGCGGTGGCGCTCGGCGTAGATCACCTTGCGCTGCTCGTTCATGACCTCGTCGTACTTGAGGACGTTCTTGCGGATCTCGAAGTTCTGCTGCTCGACCTGCGTCTGCGCGCTGCGGATGGCCCGGGTGACCATCTTGTGCTCGATCGGCACGTCGTCCGGCACCTTCAGCCGCGTCATGACGGTCTCGACCATCGCCGCGTTGAAGCGGCGCATCAGCTCGTCCTGGAGCGACAGGTAGAAGCGCGACTCGCCGGGGTCGCCCTGACGGCCGGAGCGACCGCGCAGCTGGTTGTCGATGCGGCGCGACTCGTGCCGCTCGGTGCCCAGCACGTACAGGCCGCCGGCGTCGCGGACCTCTTCCGCCTCGGACTTGACCTCGGCGGTGATCTCCTCGATCAGCTTCGCCCACGCGGCCTCGTACTCCTCCGGCGCCTCCACCGGGTCGAGGCCGCGTTCGCGCAGCTCGTGGTCGGTGAGGATGTCGGGGTTGCCGCCGAGCACGATGTCGGTGCCGCGGCCCGCCATGTTGGTGGCGACGGTGACGGCGCCCTTGCGGCCGGCCTTGGCGATGATCAGCGCTTCGCGCTCGTGGTGCTTGGCGTTCAGCACCTCGTGCGGGATGCCCTTGCGGACGAGCAGCTTGGACAGGTACTCGGAGCGCTCGACGCTGGTCGTGCCGACCAGCACCGGCTGGCCCTTCTGGTGCCGCTCGACGATGTCGTCGGCGACCGCCTCGAACTTGGCCTCCTCGGTCTTGTAGACGAGGTCGGCTTCGTCCCTGCGCTGCATCGGGCGGTTGGTCGGGATGGGGACCACGCCGAGCTTGTAGGTCTGGTGGAACTCCGCCGCCTCGGTCTCGGCGGTACCGGTCATGCCGCCGAGCTTCTCGTAGAGGCGGAAGTAGTTCTGGAGGGTGATCGTGGCCAGCGTCTGGTTCTCGGCCTTGATCTCGACGCCTTCCTTGGCCTCGATCGCCTGGTGCATGCCCTCGTTGTAGCGGCGACCGGCGAGCACGCGGCCCGTGAACTCGTCGACGATCATGACGTCACCGTTGCGGACGATGTAGTCCTTGTCCTTGGTGAACAGCTCCTTGGCCTTGATCGCGTTCTGGAAGTAGCCGACCAGCGGCGTGTTGGTCGAGTCGTACAGGTTGTCGATGCCGAGCTGGTCCTCGACGAACTGCACGCCGGCCTCGGTCACGCCGATGGTGCGCTTGCGCTCGTCCACCTCGTAGTGCACGTCGCGGCGCATCTTGGTGGCCAGGCGCGCGAACTCGACGTACCAGCGGGACGACTGGTCGGCCGGGCCGGAGATGATCAGCGGGGTGCGGGCCTCGTCGATGAGGATCGAGTCGACCTCGTCGACGATGGCGAAGAAGTGGCCCCGCTGGACCATCTCGTCGCGGCTCCACGCCATGTTGTCGCGCAGGTAGTCGAAGCCGAACTCGTTGTTCGTGCCGTACGTGATGTCGGCGTTGTAGGCGACCCGCCGCTGCTCGGGGGTCATCTCCGACAGGATCGCGCCGACGGTCAGGCCGAGGAAGCGGTGGATGCGGCCCATCCAGTCGGAGTCGCGTTTGGCCAGGTAGTCGTTGGTGGTGACGACGTGGACGCCCTTGCCCGCGATGGCGTTGAGGTAGGCGGGCAGCACGGAGGTCAGCGTCTTGCCCTCACCGGTGCGCATCTCGGCGATCTGGCCGAGGTGCAGCGCGGCGCCACCCATCAACTGGACGTCGAAGTGCCGTTGGCCGAGGGTGCGCTTGGCGCCCTCCCTGACCACGGCGAACGCCTCGGGCAGCAGTTCGTCGAGGGACTCGCCGTCGGCGTGGCGACGGCGGAACTCCTCGGTCTTCGCGCGCAGCTCCGCATCGGAGAGGTCGACGACGTCGTCTTCGAGGGTGTTGATGTGCGCTGCGATGTTGCGCAGGCGCTTGAGCATCTTGCCCTCGCCAGCGCGGAGCAGTCGGGACAGCACCATCCGGGTCGACCTCATTACGTCATCGCGAGCGCCCGGGGGTGGGCGCCTTCCAGCGGCTCGTCACGGGTATGCCGAGCCTTCACCACCTGCCATCGTAGGCAAGTCGTGAAGGTGTGTGCACAGACACAGGTAGGAAGGGGTGCGGAACGCCCCGTGACGGGCCTCGAACGGACAGTTGATCTACCTGCGGCGCGGCGCCGGACCGGCCCTCGACGGGGTGCGGCGGCCCGACCGGACGACACGCGGTGCCGGACTGGACGACACGCGGTGCCCGAGTGGAGGACACGCCGGTTCTGGGTGGTGAACTCGGGGGTCCTGGGCGTACGACACGCATGGGCTGAACGTACGACTCGCGTGCTCTGGAAGTACGACTCGCGAGGGCTGAGCGCATGACACGCCCGAACTGAGTGCATGACACGCGGGGGTTGAGCGCATGACACGCCCGAACTGAGTGCATGACACGCGGGGGGTGGGGGCATGGCACGCGGGGTGGGTGGGGATGGGTTGGACCCCCGGCGTGCTGGACGCCGGGGGTTGGGGTTTGTGGGGGGACCGTGTCAGGTGGGGGTCAGGCCAGCCTGATCACGCCGTAGTCGAACCCCTTCCGGCGGTAGACGACGCTCGGGCGGCCGCAGTCGGAGTCGGAGAACAGGTAGAAGTCGTGGCCCACCAGTTCCATCTCGTAGAGGGCCTGGTCGACGGTCATGGGCTTGGCCGGGTGCTCCTTCTCGCGCACGACCCGGCCGGGCAGGTTGTCCTCGACGCCGTCGTCCCAGCGCTGCGAGGGCACTTCCGCCATGTCCTCGTCGTAGGCCGGTTCCGGCTCTGTGGTTTCCAGCACCGCGGTGCGCCCGCGCCACGCGCTCTGCGCCTCTCCGTCGGCACCGGGGGCCAGGGTGGCCGCGAGTCCGCTGGTCGCCTCGGCGACCGAGGTGGGGCCGCGTCGACCGTGGTGCACGCGCCTGCGGTCGTGAGAGCGGCGCAGCCTGCTTTCCAGCTTGGTGACAGCAGCGTCCAGCGCGGCGTAGAAATCGCCTGCGCAGGCTTCGGAGCGGACTACGGGACCACGTCCCTTGCCGGTGATCTCCACGCGCTGGCAGTTCTTCGACTGCCTGCGGTTCGGCTCGTGGAAGAGCTCCACGTCGAAGCGGATGACCTTGCGGTCGTAACGCTCAAGCCGGGCCAGCTTTTCGGCGACGTGAACCCGGTAGTGATCGGGCACCTCGACGTTGCGGCCCTTAACGACGATGTCCATACGCAACCTCCCTCGCTTAGGGGCGAGCTGTGGCTTTGGATCGTTCGGCGCCGGATACGCGATCTGCGTCGCGACCTGCTTCGCGGAGTTGTCGCTGAGGGTTGCCCCTCAGCATCCGACCGGCGCCAGGGTCATGGGCTGTTCGCCTCCTCCCCGCGTGCCGGGAACGCTGATAGCGGTGCACGTTAGCCCGGTATTCGCCGCTGCGACAGCCCCCGGGGCGGGGGAACTCCAAGTTTTTCCCGCCGTAACGCAGAGCGACGAAAAACCGGCACCGGCTGTGCGCCAAGCAGGCGCGTCGAGGCATCGCGGCGAGGGCGGCTCACCCGAACAGTCCAGCCGGTTGCGGTCATCCACCGGCAGGACGGCTACGTCGAACAGCCTCTGCATGGGCCTCACATCCGGCTAACGGACGAGCGGGCCGGGAGGTTCCCGACCGGTTTCACTCGACCGGGTGGGTTCGTCGGGCTGCGGTCAGTGTGAGCACCCCGGATACCCGGAACCCACCCGATTTCAACACCGAAATGCACGCGCGCGCCGTGGAACCTGTGGTGATCACGTCGTCCAGCAGGACAACCGGTGTTCCGGGTGGGGGCAGCCCACCCGGAACGATCCGCACGCGGCCCTCCAGATTCGCCCGCCGGGACGCCGGATCCAACCCGACCGAATCACGAACCCCTTTCGCGAAAGCGAGGGCCGGGGCCACGGAAAAGCCGGACGCGCGTGCCATTCTCAGCACGTGGGAGCCTCCCCGCGCCCTCGCCGCCGACGATCGGGAGGGAGCGGGCACCAGCCACACCCGCTCCGAGGGGTGCGGCGGGGGCAGGCGGGGCAGGGCCGCGGCTATGAGGGCGCCGAAGACGGCGGCCAGGTCGCGGCGGCCCCGTTCCTTGAAGGCGAGGACGAGTTCGCGGGCCGCGCCCGCGTAGGGGGCCAGGGCGTAGGTGGGTGGGCCGGCGCCCGGGACGCGGCGCGGTGGGCCGAAGGCCGAGAGGCAACGGGCGCACGCGGTGGCGCCCCAGGTGCGGCAGCCGGGGCAGCGGGGCGGGAACAGCAGCGTGGTCAACATGGGTCGAGGGTGCCGGCGGCCACCGACGGCCCAGGGGGTCGGGAACGGGTTCCCGGGGGTCTCGATCGGGTGAAAAAAGGGGAGGTCAGCCCGGGTAGAAGACCTGGGTGGCGCGGTCCACCTCGGTGGGCGAGGCCCGCCACACGTCGGCCACGTCGTTCGCGCTCCACAGGCCGCTCTGGTCCACCGCGAGCACGTTGCGGCCCGGCGCGGCGGTCACGGAGGTCACCGGCGCGGTCAGGTTCGAGGTGTTGTAGCGCTCGATGCCCAGGCCGTCGATGTTGATCTTCGCGATGGGCCACGACGCCAGCGACGTGCTGACCACCAGCACGTCCTGCGCCAGCCAGTCCAGCGACAGCGCGTTGGCGCCCACCAGGGACGGCTGGAGGTTGCGCGGCGACCGCAGCGTCACCGCCGAGTCCTGCCCGCGCACCACGGCCGCCACGAGCAGCCGCCCGCCCGCCACCGCCGCCACCCGCGTGCCGTCCCGAGACAGCCGCAGCTCGGTGATCGGGCCGTGCAGCGCCAGCTCGGAGGCGTTGACGGTGCGCGCGGTCCACCCGTTGTCGCCTTCGACCACCCGCACCACGTTGGTCCGGTCGACGACGGTCCACACCTCGCTGCTCGGCTCGTCCTCCTGCCCGCTGAGCAGCCACGTCGGCCTGGTCATCGCGGTCGCGGTCAGATCGACCAGGCCGAGGCCGTCGCCCACGCCGCCGACCCGCAGCCGGACCGAGCCGTCGCCGACCCGGCTCACCACGGCCAGCCGGTTGCCGTCCATGGACTGGGCGGCGCCGAGCGCCTGGTACTCGCCGGTGCCCGCGGGACCGGCGACCGGCTCCCCGTTGACCTGCCGGACCCGCCCGCCGGTCAGCAGCATGCCGGTCAGGCCGGCGTCCGGCGCGGTCAGGCCCTCGCCGGTGGTCACGTCCGCGGGCCGCCACTCCTCCCGCTCGGGCAGGATCGGCTGGCCCTCGACGAGGATCCGGATGCGGCTGCTGCTCACCCCGGTCAGCGACTTCACCACCTGCGCCACGACCTGCTTGCGCACCGCCGCGGTGATGTCGCCGACCTTGGTCAGGTCGACCTCCAGCGCCCCGTCGTCGGCCTCGGTGGTGTCGTGGCGCTGCTCGGCGCCGTTCGGGATGGCCGACGCCACCGCGCCGCGCATGGCCACCGCGGGCCCCTTGAGCAGCAGTTGCGTCACCCGGTACGGGATCGACGTGGACGGCGCGACCACCACGTAGCGGGGGTCGGGCACCAGCACGCTGTAGTCCGAGTTCCAGAAGAACAGCGTCACCCGGCGGTAGAACTGGTTGAACCCGCCCTGCGGCACGTAGATGCCGTCGGGCGGCTGGGAGATGCGCCACTGGCCGTTCGCGTCGCGGGCGATGCCGATGGCGGTGTCGACGGTGCCGACCAGCTCGACGAACGAGTTGTCCTCCAGCTGGAGCCGGCCGATCTTCTTGCCCTGGAGCAGCACCGTGCGCTGCTGGTCGTCGTCCACGCCGAGGCCCGTGGGCACGGTGTTGAACGTCGGCTCGATGATCGTCGGCGTGCTCCTGGTGTTCCAGCTCTCCCGCGCCGACTCGGTGAGGTACGCCTTGGCGGCCGCGTAGCCGTCCTCGGGGTTGGCGGTGGCGTTGACGAACTCGCGGACCAGGGTGAGGGGGTCGATGTCGTCGGCCGGCTCGATCGCGGCGGCCTTCGTGGAGCGGCCCGCGGACGGGTTGACCGCGATCGGCGAGGTCTCGGTGGGGATCGCCGCGCAGCCGGCGGCCGTCAGCAGCACGAGGAGCACGACGAGGAGCCTCACCGGACCTCCTCGCGCTCGCCGGTGACCGGCTCGGCGGGCTGCCACGTGATCTCCTCCTCGGTCAACTCGACCTCCTCGACCGGCTCGGGCGCCTCCGGCTCCGGTTCGGGCGCGACCACCGGCAGGCCGGGCGGCACCAGCGGCAGCGGGCTGCCGGTCACCTCGTGGCCGAGCCGGCACGGCAGGGTCAGCCGGAACACCGCGCCCTGGCCGCGCTCGCCCCACGCCTCCAGCGCGCCGCCGTGCAGGCGGGCGTCCTCCAGGCTGATCGACAGGCCGAGGCCGGTGCCGCCGGTGCGGCGGTTGCGGGACGGGTCGGCGCGCCAGAACCGGTTGAACACCAGGTCCGCCTCGCCCGCGCGCAGGCCCACGCCGTGGTCCCGCACGGTCACCGCGACCGCGTCGTCGCCGCCGCGCATGGTCAGCTCGACCGGCAGGCCCTCGCCGTGGTCGATGGCGTTGGCCAGCAGGTTGCGCAGGATGCGCTCGACCCGCCGGGCGTCGACCTCGGCGAGCACCTCGTGGTCGGGGAGGTCCAGCACGATCGCGGAGCCGCTGCTGTTGGCGATGGCGCGCACCGCGTCGTGGGCGCGGCGGGCCAGCACGCGCACGTCGACCAGCTCGGCGGCCAGCTCCTCCACGCCCGCGTCCAGGCGGCTGATCTCCAGCAGGTCGCCGAGCAGCGACTCGAACCGGTCCAGCTCGTCGACCAGCAGCTCGGTGGAGCGGGCCAGGCCGCTGGGGAACTGCTCGCGGGAGGCGTGCAGCACGTCGGCGGCCATCCGCACGGTGGTCAGCGGGGTGCGCAGCTCGTGCGAGACGTCGGAGGTGAACCTGCGCTGGAGCTGCCCGAACTCCTCGAGCTGGTGGATCTGCCGCTGGATGCTGGCGGCCATCTCGTTGTACGACTCGGCCAGGCGCGCCATGTCGTCCTCGCCGACCACCGGCATCCGGTCGTCGAGGTCGCCTTCGGCGAACCGCTCGGCGATCTCGGCGGCCTGCCGCACCGGCCGCACGACCTGCCTCGTGACCAGGTTCGCGATCATCGCGAGCAGCAGGAGCAGCACGAGGCCGCCGACCACGAGGGTGTTCTGCACGACCTCCGCGGTGGTCTGCTCGCCGGTCAGCGGGAACAGCAGGTACAGGTGCATGGCCCGGGACGAGGTGCTCACCGGTTTGCCGACGACCAGCAGCGTCGTCGCGCCGGTGTCCCGGTCGACGGTGGTGATCTGGTAGCCGGTGCTGGCCTCGCCGAGCATCTCGTACAGGCCGGTCGGCACGTCCCGGTAGGGGCCGACGGCGACGGGCAGGCCGTCCGCGCCGACCTCGCCCGCGTCCCACAGCACGGGCTCGAACGCGCCCGCGCCGGAGCCCGCGGCGTCGCGGTCGACGCCGGAGCTGGTGAGCTTGGTGAGCGCCAGCGCGAACCGGGCCTTGACGTTGTCCGGGCCCGGGTTCAGGCCCGCCATCTCGGGCTGGATGGTCGCCGCGCTGGCCTCGGTCTGCTGGACCGCCGCCTTGATCTTGTCCTGGAGCAGCTGGTCGGTGATCTGCACCTGGAGCACCATGCCCAGCACGAACACCACGGCCGAGGACAGCGCAAGCGTGCTGACCACGACCCGCAGCTGGAGGGAGCGGCGCCACAGCTCGCCGAACGCCACCGCCCGGCGGCGGGCGTGCTCCACCGCGCGGCGCGCCTCGCGCACCGCGGGGTCGAGCAGCCACCGGCGGGCGGTCCCGGTCATCCGCACCCGATCTACCGGCCGCCGATCACGGGGGGCCCGCCTTGTACCCGACGCCGCGGACGGTCAGCACCACCTCGGGGTGCTCCGGGTCGCGCTCGACCTTCGACCGCAGCCGCTGGACGTGCACGTTGACCAGGCGGGTGTCGGCGGCGTGCCGGTAGCCCCAGACCTGCTCCAGCAGCACCTCGCGGGTGAACACCTGGCGCGGCTTGCGGGCCAGCGCCACGAGCAGGTCGAACTCCAGCGGGGTGAGCTGGATCGGCTTGCCCTCGCGCAGCACCTCGTGGCCGGGGACGTCGATGGTCAGGTCGCCGATCTGGAGCACCTCGGCGGGCTCGGCCTCGGTGCGCCTCAGGCGGGCGCGGATGCGCGCGACCAGCTCCTTGGGCTTGAACGGCTTGACGACGTAGTCGTCGGCGCCCGACTCCAGGCCGAGCACCACGTCCACGGTGTCGCTCTTGGCGGTCAGCATCACGATCGGCACACCCGACTCGGAGCGGATGGCCTTGCAGACGTCGATGCCGTTCATGCCGGGCAGCATCAGGTCCAGCAGGACCAGGTCCGGCTTCAGCTCGCGCAGCGCGGGCAGGGCGCGGGCGCCGTCGCCCACCACGGCGGTGTCGAAGCCCTCGCCCCGCAGCACGATGGTCAGCATCTCCGCCAGAGCGGGGTCGTCGTCCACGACGAGCACGCGTGCCTTCATACCCACCATCGTCCCACTAACGGCCGGCAGCCCCCGCACCGACCGGTGGTCATCGCCGCTGGTCGCCGCACGGGTCCAGTCCGTGACCACTCTCTGTCGCCGTTGCACGTGACCGCCTCGCCTCCCCGAACCGGGATCGTTCAGCGGGTCATCGGCACAGCGGTCACGTTTCGTTACACCGTCATACTAACGGGTGAACCACCGTTCGACGAGGTCATCGACGCGCAGGTCGGCGGTGCCGTCGAGCACCTCCCACGGCGACACCCACCCCATGGCGGCCAGCTCGTCGTAGGCGACGGCGCACCGGGCCTGGAGGCCGCCGTCGGACTCGTACAGGTCGCGGTCCCGGGACTCCTCGGCCTCGCGCCGCGCCGCGCGGTCCGCGGCCACGCCGGTCGGCACGCGCAGCAGCAGCTGGAGGTCCGGCACGGGCAGGCCGAAGCGGTCGAACTCCAGCGACCTCACCCACTCGACGAACTCCCCGCCCGCCGGCTGCCGCAGCCGGGCCGCGCCGTAGGCGGCGTTGGAGGCGACGTACCGGTCGAGCAGCACCACGTCGTGCCCGCGCAGGTCGGCGCGGACGCCGTCGGCCGCGCCCCGGCGGTCCAGGGCGTAGAGCACGGCCATGCCGTGGACCGAGTCGGTCAGGTCGCCCAGCCTGCCGTGCAGCGCGTCCCGCACCAGCTCGGCGTGCACGTCCTGCTCGTACCGGGGGAACGCGCCGGTCGCCACCGCGAGGCCGCGGGCCTCCAGCGCGCCGGTCAGCGCCTTGGCCAGGGTGCGTTTGCCGGAGCCGTCCAAGCCCTCGATCACGACGAGTTTTCCCACGAAGAGCACCCTAAGGGGCTGTCTTCGTTCACGTTCGGCGGCATCACTTCGCCCAGTCGGGTGATGATTGATCCTTTCGGTCACCAGATCGAGTGACTACGGTGAAGCCCATTTCCGGTTGCGCGAAAGGGTGGTGCCGCGGTGACCGCGGATTCCGGGCACGCCAGACCGGTTGACGAGCCGGTGGGCCACCCGACTGGGGGTCTGCCGAACGCGCTCGCCGAGACGCTGCGCTACGGACCGTTCCACCGCGCCCTGCACGACGCCATCGCGCACCGCGGCCTGTCCCTCGCCCGGCTGCGCGCCCACCTGGAGCAGCAGGGCGTGCAGGTGGGCCAGTCCACGCTCAGCTACTGGCAGCGCGGCCTGCGCCACCCGGAGGTGCCGCGCGCCATCGCCACCGTGCGGGCCCTGGAGACCGTGCTGAAGCTGCCGCCGGAATCCCTGGTGGCGCTGGTCGGCCACCGGCCCCAGCCCAGGCCGCCCCGGGCGCCGTGGCTCTCCCCCGCGCCGCTGCCCACCGGGTTCGACGCGGTCGCCGACGTCGGCGCCAACACCGACCTCGACGTGCTGTCCGTGCACGACACCGTGCTGGTCGGGCCCGAGCGGGAGCAGCGGTCCATCACCACGCGGCTCGTGGTGCGGGCGGCGAAGGCCGGGCCGGACCGGTTTCTGGCCGTGCACCAGGGCGACGAGGGCAGCCTGGTCGACAACGCCGTCGTGCGCACCGGCGAGGGCTGCCGGCTCGGCCGCACCCGGCGGCGGCACGCGGCGCGCGGGCTCGCGTTCGAACTGCTGTTCGACCGCAGGCTCGCCGAGGGCGAGGAGCACGTCTTCAGCTTCACCGTGGTCGACGACACCGGCGGGCCCACGCCAGGCCACCACCGCGCGTTCCGCGAGGCGTGCCGCGGCTACCTGCTCCAGGTGGCGTTCAGCAGGCGCGCGCTGCCCGCCCGGTGCACCAAGCAGTTCCGCGGCGACGCCGGGGGCTCGCCGGTGGACCTGGAGGAGCTGGTGTGCGGGCTCGGCGGGTTCGTCAGCGCGTACTTCGAGGACGTCGGGCCCGGGGTGGCGGGCGTCGGCGTCGAGTGGACGTGACGGGGTGGCCGCGGTACCGGCCACCCCGGTCGACATCAGTACCTGTAGTGCTCCGGCTTGTACGGGCCCTCGACGTCCACGTCGATGTACTCGGCCTGCTCCTTGGTCAGCTTGGTGAGCTTGCCGCCCAGCGCCTCCAGGTGGATGCGCGCGACCTTCTCGTCCAGCTTCTTGGGCAGCCGGTAGACCTCCTTGTCGTACTCCTGGTGCTTGGTGAACAGCTCGACCTGCGCGATCACCTGGTTGGAGAACGAGTTGGACATCACGAAGCTCGGGTGGCCGGTGGCGTTGCCCAGGTTCAGCAGGCGGCCCTCGGACAGCACGATGATCGAGTGGCCGTCCGGGAACACCCACTCGTCGACCTGCGGCTTGATGTTGATCCGCCGCACGCCCGGGTAGCGCTGGAGGCCGGCCATGTCGATCTCGTTGTCGAAGTGGCCGATGTTGCCCACGATCGCCTGGTGCTTCATCCGCGACATGTGGTCGGCGGTCACCACGTCCTTGTTGCCGGTCGTGGTGATGATGATGTCGGCCTTGTCGAGCACGTCGTCGAGCACCTGGACGTCGTAGCCGTCCATGGCCGCCTGGAGGGCGCAGATCGGGTCGACCTCGGTGACCACGATCCGGGCGCCCTGGCCGCGCAGCGACTCGGCCGCGCCCTTGCCCACGTCGCCGTAACCGCAGATCACGGCCACCTTGCCGCCGATCAGCACGTCCGTGCCGCGGTTGATGCCGTCGATCAGCGAGTGGCGGATGCCGTAGCGGTTGTCGAACTTCGACTTGGTCACCGCGTCGTTGACGTTGATCGCGGGGAACAGCAGGTCGCCGGCCGCGGCGAGCTGGTAGAGCCGCATCACGCCGGTGGTGGTCTCCTCGGTCACGCCGCGGATGCCCTCGGCGACCTTGGTCCACTTGCCGGGGTCCGCCGCGAGCGACCGGCGCAGCGTGTCCAGGACGATCTTCCACTCCTCGGGGTCGTCCACCTCGGCCTCCGGGACGACACCCGCCTTCTCGTACTGCACACCCCGGTGGACCAGCAGCGTCGCGTCACCGCCGTCGTCCAGGATCATGTTTGGGCCGTTGCCGTCCGGCCAGGTCAGCATGGACTCCGCGGTCCACCAGTACTCCTCCAGCGACTCGCCCTTCCAGGCGAACACCGGGACGCCCTTCGGCTCCTCGGCGGTGCCGTGCGGGCCCACCACCACGGCCGCGGCGGCGTGGTCCTGGGTGGAGAAGATGTTGCACGAGGCCCAGCGGACCTCGGCGCCCAGCGCCACCAGGGTCTCGATCAGCACGGCGGTCTGGACGGTCATGTGCAGCGAACCGGAGATCCGCGCGCCACGCAGCGGGTAGACCTCCGAGTACTCGCGGCGCAACGCCATCAGGCCCGGCATCTCGTGCTCGGCCAGCCGGATCTCCTTGCGGCCGAACTCGGCCAGGGAGAGGTCCGCCACGGCGAAGTCGATGCCGTTGCGGTGTTGGAGCCTCTCGGCGGTCATCGTGGGTTCCTCCATCTCGGGTTGGCCCGACCATACCGCTCGCCACGCCGCGTCCCCGGGAGTCGACGGCAAGTGTGGTCGATGCACCACTATGACCTGGCCGGCTACGAGGCTCGCTGGAGGATTCGTGCTGATTCCGGGCCCCGACACGAGGGTGGTCGAACTGCGGGTGCACGGTGTCCAGGGCACCACCCCGGAGTCGCTGGTCGACGCGGTGGCGGCGGTGGACGTGGCGGGCGACGGGCTGGGCCGCGTCGTGCGCCCGGCCGACCGGCTGCGCCGGCCCGCGCCCGGCCCCGTGCTCCAGGCGGGCGGGCGGCCGGTGTCGCGCGTGGTCGAGGGCTACGTGTGGGGCCGCATGACCTCCGGCGGCCTGGCGAAGGCGGCGTGGGCGCTGCTGTTCCCGTTCGCGCTGGCCAACGTGGCGCACTGGATGCTGCCGCCGACGCCCGCCGGCAACGCGCCCGCGCACCTGCTCGGCATCTGCCTGCGCGCGCTGCTGCGGCTGGCGGCGCTGCTGCTGACCGTGCTGCTGGTCGCGCAGCTCGCCGTGATCAGCCTGGACCTGGTCGCCGCCCAGTGCCTCGCGCCCGGCTCGGCGTGCCCGTGGGGGCGGCCGCGGGCGGGCGACGCGCCGTGGGTGCGGGCGGTGGTGGGCGTGGCGCCGATCGCGCTGGCCCTGCTCGTGCTGCACCGGATGTCCAGTGTGGACTGGCGGATCGAGCGCACCGCGGCGCCCGCCGAGGCCGACCCGGCGTCCCGGCCGTCCACCCTGCCCGGCGCGCCCGTGGCCGCCGACCCGGACACGCCCGCGTTGCGCGTGCTGCACCTGGTCGCGGGCCTGGGCACGGCCGTGGCGGTCGCGCTGGGCGGTCCGGCGGGGCCGCTGCTCGCGCCGGGCGCGCACGGGCAGGCCATCGCGGTGTGCCGGGCGGCCGGGATCGCGCTGGTCGCGGTGGCGGCGCTGGGCGCGATGCTGCTCGACGACCCGACCGGCGGCACGCCGCACCGGGGCGGGCGGTGGCTGCGCGCCGCCCTCGGCAGGGGACCGCGCCGGGTGCTGCACACCACCGCCTGGCTGCTGCTCCTGGCCGCCACCGCGCTGCTGGTCCGGCTGCCGTCGCGGCTGCCGGGCGCGGACCAGTCCGTGCAGCTGGTGGCCGCGCTGGAGGCGCTGGTGTGCCTGCTGGTCGGGCTGCTGCTCGTGCCCGCCGCCCTGCTGGCCCGCCGCACCTGGGCGAAGCAGCCGCGGGGGCTGCGGCCGTGGGCGGGCGGCTGGATGGCCGCGCCGGTGCTGGCGCTGGCGGCGCTGCTCGGCGGCGGGTTCGGCGCGGGGCTGGCGCTGGCGCTGCGCGGCGTGCTCGGGCACGGCACGCTGCCGCGCGGGTACCGCTACATCGCGCTGCTGTGGGGCGTGGCCGGGGTGCTCGCGCTGGCCGCCGGGCTGGCGGTCGGCGCGACGGTCGGGATGCTGCGGTGGAGCTCGCTGCGGCGCAGGGAGGAGTGGGCGCGCGAAGCCGCGCTCCTGCACGCCGGGCGCGGCCGGGACGCCCGGCGCGCGGCGCGGGCGTGGTGGTGGGCGCGGTGGCAGCGGCGGCACAGCCACCACGCGGTGCTGGTCCTGGCGGCGGTGCTGGCGACCGGCGCGGTGCCCGCGGCGTTCCTCCGGCTGCGCGAGGTGGACCCGCCGGCGTGGACCGACCCGGTGTCCACCTTCGGCGTCGTGGTGCTGGGCCTGCTGGCGCTGGCGCTGCTGCGGGCGGTCTACCTGGCCGCGCGGCGGCCGGACAAGGCGCGGCAGGTGGGGGTGCTGGCCGACCTGGCGGCGTTCTGGCCGCGCGAGGCGCACCCCGTGGTGCCGCCCTGCTACGCGCTGAAGGTGGTGCCGGAGCTGGTGGCGCGGGCGCGGGAGCACCTGGCCGAGCCCGGCACGCGGGTCGTGCTCGCCGGGCACAGCCAGGGCAGCCTGCTCACCGCGGTGGCGGCGGCCCGGCTGCTGGAGGAGCTGCCACCGCACCAGGCCGAGCGGCTCGGCCTGGTCACCGCCGGGTCCCAGCTGCAGTGGGCGTACTCGCGGGCGTTCCCGGCGGTGGTGCCGCACAGCTCGCTGGCCTCGCTGTCCGGCCGGCTGGAGGGGCGGTGGCGGGCGCTGTGCCGGGGCACCGACGCGCTGGGCGGCGCGGTGACCACGTGGGACCGGCAGGTGTTCGACGAGGTGCTGCTCGGGGTGGGTTTCCGCGCGGACGGGACCACCGGGGCGCTGCCGCCCGCGCGGCGGGGGCCGACGGGCGCGCTGGTGCTCGGCGGCGACCACTGGCTGCCCGACCCGCAGCGGGGGCCGTTCCCCGGTCGCCGCTGGGCGCCCGGCGTGAACCGGCACGCGGACTACGCCTCCGACCCCGAGTGGGACCGGGCCGTGGCGATGGCGGCGGGCCTGGACGTGGAGGAACCGCCGCCGCCCTTGCGGCCCACCGTGCTGCCGACCGCGAGGCAGGCGCCGGTGGCGTCGCCGGAACCGGAGCCGGAACCGAAGTGAGCCGGGGCCGGGCGGGGGGTGGTCCGGTCCGTTGAACGGACCGGGCCACCGGCCCGCCGCTCAGCCGAGGCGCGCCAGCAGCCGGTCGGCGGCGTCCACGCGCCCCTCGCCCGCGAGCAGCCCCGCCGGCGCCAGCACGTGGTCCCGGTCCACCACGACGGCCGCCTCCCGCAGCACCGGCCGCAGCACCGGGTCGGCGCGCAGCGCGCGTTCCACCCCCGCCACGGACCCGGCGTGCCGGAACACCCCGCCCGACAGCACCAGCAGACCGGCGCCCCGCGGCCCCAACCGCCCCTCCACCAGCGCCAGGTGCCTGCGCACGGCCAGCACCGCGGCCAGCACGCCCAGGCGCAGGTCCGCGGCCGGGTCCTCCGGCAGCCACGACACGTCGTCCGACCCCGCCGTCACCCCCGACCGGAGCGCGTCCTCCTCCGCGCGGTCGATCAGCTTCTCCCGCCGCGCCGCGCCCACCAGCGTGCCAGCCGACCAGCGCACGCCCAGGTCTCCCTCGACCGTGCGGCGGTCCGGCGGCAGCGCCACCACCCGCTCCGGCCCCTCCGCCGTCGACACCGCCGAGTACACGTCGGTGGTCGCGCCGCCCACGTCGACCACGAGCACCGCGCCCCCGTGGTCCCGCGCGGCGAGACGGGACACCCCCGTGAGCACCGCGTCCGGCGTCACCGCGCGCACCAGCCGCCGGAACCGCGGCCCCCGCGACAATCCCTTGCCGCCGATGACGTGCCGCAGGAACACCTCGCGGATCGCCTCGCGCGCCGGACCCGGCGCCAGCTCCCCCACGTCCGGCAGCACGTTCGCGGCGGGCACCACCGTGCGCCCCGCCAACAGCCGCACCGCGGCCTCGCGCGCCTCCGCGTTGCCCGCCAGCACGATCGGGCAGGCCAACCGGTTCGCGCCGAGCCGCCCGGCGTTGTGCAGCAGCACCGAGTCGTCGCCGCCGTCCGTGCCGCCGACCAGCAGCACCACGTCCGGCCGGGCCGCGCGCAGCTCCCGGACGCCCGCGCCGTCCAGCGGCCCCGCGGAGACGTGGACCACCTTCGCGCCCGCCGACAGCGCCACCCGGTACCCCGCCTCAGTGCTGACCAGGCGTTCCTGCCCGACCACCGCCAGCTTGAGCCCCCCGCCCGCCGACGAGCACGCCAGCGTCCGATCGGCGGGGTTTAGCGCACCGCCGACCGCGTCAACCCCCCGGAGCACCTCGGGTGGGGTGGTCGGGTGCTGCGCCGTGCCCAGCAGCTCCCCGTCCTCCGACACGAGGGCGCCCTTCGTCCAGGTCGAGCCGACGTCAACGCAGAGCACGGTCATGCGGCGCAACCTACCGGTGCGGCCGTTCGGGGCACCTGACCTTAGTCTGACCAGATCAACCACCAGCACCCCAGGGAGGCCGGCAGTGCCGGGAAACGGGCTGTGGCGCACGAAATCGGTCGAGCAGTCGATCGCGGACACCGACGAACCGGGCACCAGGCTGCGCAAGGACCTCACCGCCTGGGACCTGACCGTGTTCGGCGTCGCGGTGGTGATCGGCGCGGGCATCTTCACCCTCACCGCGTCCACCGCGGGCAACCTGGCGGGGCCGTCGGTGTCGCTGGCGTTCGTGCTGGCGGCGGTGGCCTGCGCGCTGGCCGCGCTGTGCTACGCCGAGTTCGCCTCGACCGTGCCGGTGGCGGGCAGCGCGTACACGTTCTCCTACGCCACGTTCGGCGAGTTCGCGGCGTGGATCATCGGCTGGGACCTGGTGCTGGAGTTCGCGGTCGGCGCGGCCGCCGTGGCCAAGGGCTGGTCGCTGTACCTGGAGACGGTGCTCGGGCAGCTCGGGCTGTCGGTGAGGACCACCGCGACCGTCGGCGGCTTCGACGTCGACTGGGGCTCGCTGCTGCTGGTCGCGGCGCTGACCGGGCTGCTGATCGTCGGCACGAAGCTGTCGTCGCGGGTCAGCGCCGTGATCACGGCCGTGAAGGTGGCCGTGGTGCTGCTGGTGATCGTGCTCGGCATCTCGTACATCAACACGGCGAACTACAGCCCGTACATCCCGCCCGCGCAGACCGGTGAGGCGACCGCCACGGGCCTGGACCAGTCGCTGTTCTCGCTGCTCACCGGCTTCGAGGGCAGCACGTACGGCGTGCTGGGGCTGCTCGCCGCCGCGTCGCTGGTGTTCTTCGCGTTCATCGGCTTCGACGTGGTCGCCACCACCGCCGAGGAGACCCGGAACCCGCAGCGCGCCGTGCCGCGCGGCATCCTCGGCTCGCTGGCCATCGTCACCGTGCTGTACGTGGCGGTGTCGCTGGTGATCACCGGCATGCTGCCCTACACCGAGCTGAAGACCCAGCCCGACGGCACGCGCGCCACCCTGGCCACCGCGTTCTCGGCCAACGGCGTCGACTGGGCGGCCACGGTGATCTCGGTGGGCGCGCTGGCCGGCCTGACCACCGTGGTGATGGTCCTGATGCTCGGCCAGTCGCGGGTGCTGTTCGCGATGTCCCGCGACGGCCTGCTGCCGCGCGGCCTGGCCCGCACCGGCCGGCACGGCACGCCGCACCGGATCACCGCCGTCATCGGCGTGCTGGTCGCGATCGCGGCCGGTTTCTTCCCGGCGGGCAAGCTGGAGGAGATGGTGAACGTGGGCACGCTGTTCGCGTTCATCCTGGTGTCGGCCGGCGTGCTGGTGCTGCGCAAGACCAGGCCGGACCTGCCGCGCGGGTTCCGCGTGCCGCTCGTCCCGGTCGTGCCGGTGCTGGCCATCCTCGCCTGCCTGTGGCTGATGCTGAACCTGACCGCGCTGACCTGGGTCCGGTTCCTGGTGTGGATGGCGCTGGGCGTGGTGGTGTACTTCGCCTACAGCCGCCGGCACTCCCTGCTGGGCCAACGGGGCGCCACGGCCGAGCCCGTGGTGAAGGAGGACGAGGTTCCGTAACGTCGGACCGGTGTCGGGACCGGTCCGCGTCGAGATGTCGGGCGAGGCGGCGACGGTCGTCCAAGCCGGGGTGATCTCGGGTGGTGTGCACCCGGGTCGGCCGGCGGTGGCGCCGTCGCCGCCTCGCCCCGTTCGCGAGTGGCACCCGTTCGACCTGGACGTGCACCGGGCGGTGGGCCCGGCGGAGCTGCCCTACCTGCCCGCCTACCTGCCGCGGGCGCACGACGCGGCGCTGGCGGGGTGGCTGCGGGCGCCGTCGAGCCCGGCACCGTGCTGTGGTTGAACGAGACCCAGGACCACCTCGGCGGCGCGACCGGCGAGCAGGCGGCGGTGGCGCTCCGGACGCTGCTGGAGCTGCCCGGGCCGTTCGTGGTGCTGGGCACGATGTGGCCCCGCCACTGGACGTCCCTGGTGAAGAACCCCCGGGCGGGCGCCCTGCTGGAGCACCGCGTGGAGCGCATCCGGGTGGCCGACCGGCTGGACGCCGCCGAACTGGCCGAGGTCCCGGCCGACCCCAGGTTGCTCAGGGCCCTGACCACCGCGCACGACGGCAGGGTCATCCAGGTGGTGGCGGGCGGTCCGGCCCTGGTGGAGCGCCACGAGCACCCGGACACCCCCGAGGACCGCTTCCGCCTGACCCTCAACGCCTACCACCGGCTGCGCTACCGCCACGCCGACCCGCTGTACCGGGAGGCGGCGGCGACCGCCTCGCCGTACTGGAGCGAGGACCTGGTCACCGCGCTGGTCGCCCACGGCCGGATCGGCGAGGTCGCCGAGCTGGTCCGGTGAGTGGCGCCCGGGAACGTCCCGGGGAGGCGCACGCGAGACCCGCCCACGCCTTCGACGCCTCCGAGCCGGGCTACTCCCTCGCGGACGCCCTGGCCGGGGCCGGGCGCTTCGAGGACGCGATCGACCTGCTCCGCCGGCTGGTCGCCCACGGGGCACCCGGCGCGGTGGAGGAACTGGCCGCCCTGCTCGCCGGACGCCGCGCCTTCGACGAACTCCTCGACCGGACCGCGAAGGGCGACGAGCACTGCGCGCGGCAGCTCGTCGCCCTCGCGATCAGGGGCGAACTCCCCGGTGGCCGGGAACTCCTCGCCGACGGGCTATGACCTGGCCACCGCCGAGCGGTCCAGGTCGGGCTCCAGGTAGATCAACCGCGCCGACGGGACCCGGTTGCGCACCCGCTGCTCCGCGTGGTCGATGGCCTGCGCCACCTCGGCCAGCGACAGCCCCGGCTCCAGCGCGATCTTCGCCGCCACCAGCAGCTCGTCCGGCCCCATGTACTGCGTCTTGATGTGGATCACCCGCTGCACCTTGCCCGCGGCCAGCTCGTCCACGATCACGTCCAGCTCGGCCTGCGCCGCGCCCTCGCCGATCAGCAGCGACTTCATCTCGATGATCAGGATGATCGCGATGACGCCCAGCAGCACGCCGATGCAGATGGTGCCGATCGCGTCCCACACCGGGTCGCCGGTGATGGTCGACAGGCCGACGCCGCACAGCGCCAGGACCAGGCCGAACAGCGCGCCCGCGTCCTCCAGCAGCACCACCGGCAGCTCGGGCACCTTCGACTGGCGGATGAACTGCCACCACGTGGCGTTGCCCTTGATCGCCTTCGACTCGACGATGGCGGTGCGGAAGCTGTAGGTCTCCAGCCCGATCGCGACGACCAGGATGACCACCGCGACCATCGGGCTGCTCAGCTCTTCGTGGGCCTCCAGCTTGTGGATGCCCTCGTACAGCGCGAACACCGAGCCGAGGCTGAACAGCATCAGCGCCACGATGAACGAGTAGAAGTAGCGGTCCCGGCCGAACCCGAACGGGTGGGCCAGGGTCGCCTTCCTCTTCGCGGTCTTCTGCCCCAGCAGCAGCAAGCCCTGGTTCGACGTGTCCGCCACCGAGTGCACCGACTCGGCCAGCATCGACGACGACCCGGTGATCAGGAAGCCGACGAACTTGGCCGTGGCGATACCGGCATTGGCGACCAGCGCGGCGATGATCGCCTTGGTCCCGCCCCCTGCTGACACGATTGCTCCCTACGCGCCGGAGGTCCGTTTGGTCGGGGTGACCCTACTCAACACCGGGGGTGGCGCGGAAAAGTTGAGTCGAAACATCCGCGGACACCAGCACGGCCGGATCACGGGCCGGCAGCCACACCGACTGACCCCGTCCCAGCACCAGCGACGCGCCGTCCGAGGCCAGCGTCGCGCGGCCGCGCGTGCAGATCATGATCTGCGGCCCGCCGTGGTCCAGCCGGACCTCCCCGCCCGGCGGCACCTCGACCCGCGACAGCTCGAACTCCGGGCACGGCGTCCGGTACGCCCACAGCCCCGGCGCGGTCTGCTCGCCCCGCAGCACGGTCATGTCGCCGCAGGCGAAGTCCAGCACGCGCATCAGCTCGGGCACGTCGACGTGCTTGGGCGTGAGCCCGCACCGCAGCACGTTGTCCGAGTTCGCCAGGATCTCGATGCCGGTGCCGTGCAGGTAGGCGTGCAGGTTGCCGGCGGGCAGGAAGATCGCCTCGCCCGGCTGGAGCACGAGCCGGTTGAGCAGCAGCGCGGCTAGCACGCCCGCGTCACCGGGGTACGCCTCGCCCAGCTCCAGGGCGGTGCGGCACTCCAGGTCGAACTCGCCGTGCTCCTTCACGTGCACCACGCACGCGTCCAGCACCTGCGGCAGCAGCACGTCCAGCGCCCGCTGCGGCAGCGTGATCAGCGTGGTGAACAGCGCGCGCAGCCCGTCGGGGTCCGGCTGCGCGGCCAGCAGCTCCGTGTAGGGCGCGAAGTCGGGCGCGTCCAGGGCCCGCAGCAGCGCCACGGTGCGCTCCGGGTCCCGGAACCCGGCCAGCGCGTGGAACTCGGTCAGCGCGCAGATCAGCTCCGGCTTGGCCGAGGGGTCCTTGTAGTTGCGCACCGGCGAGTCGATCGGCACGCCCGCCGCGTCCTCGGTGGCGAACCCGAGCGCGGCCTGCTCCGCCGACGGGTGGGCCTGGAGGCTCAGCGGCTCGTCGGCGGCCAGCACCTTCAACAGGAACGGCAGCCGGCTGCCCCAGCGGTCGGCGCAGCGCGCGCCCAGCTGCCCGTCGGGGTCCTCGGCGAGCAGGTCCAGCAGCGAGCGCACCGCGCCGTCCGGGCCGACCACGCGGGACGGGTCGCCCGGGTGGGCGCCCATCCACAGCTCGGCCTCCGGGTGCGGCGCGGGCACCTCCCTGCCGAGCATCTCGGCGATGGCCGTGCGCGAACCCCACGCGTACGGCCGGACCGCGTTGTGCAGCAGTTCCACAGTCATCCCCTCACACGGCCGGCGCGTAGCGCCCCGGCCCGCCGAGCGTGCCCGCGGCCAGGCCCAGGTACAGCGCGGCCAGCTCGAACCGCAGCGCGAGCAGCGCGGCGCACACGGCGTCGCCGCCGCCGACCTCCTCGGCCGGTTCGAGCACGTCGGCTCCCGACAACGTCTCCAGCGCGACCCGCCGGGCGAACTCCGCCTGCGGCCCCTGGCGCACGGCCAGCAGCAGCACCCGCACCAGGCCGTCCTGCTCGTCGTCCGGGTCCGCGAAGAGGTCGGCGCCCGACGTGCCGCGCACCGCGCGGCGGTGCAGCACCGAGCGCGTCAGGGCCTGAGGATAGCCGGCCACGTCGCTGACCACGCCCGCGTACGAGGCCAGCACGTTCGCGCCGTGCGCGGCCACGGCCGTGGCGAGGTCGTCCAGGCCCCACAGCAGCGGGGTCCGCTCGGCCACCCGCAGCGCCAGCGCCTTGGCCGGGTTCACGAACGACTCGTGCGCCGGGTGGCAGCGCTCGGCCTCCCGGTCCAGCTCGTCGGCGATGGCCTGCACGTCCACGTCGAGCAGCCGCAGCGCGTTCAGCGCGGACAGCCACGCGGCGAACCCGCGGGCGAAGCCGAAGCCCTGCGGCACCGGCACGCGCGGCGGCACCAGCAGGGCGCGCTGCGCGGCGGAGGCCGCCACCGGGCCCTCCGGCTCGGCGGTCAGCAGCACCCGCGCGCCGCGCCGGGCCGCCCGGTCGACCGACTCGGCCAGCAGCACGTCGCCCGGGTCCTCGGTGTGCGCGAGCACCACGTCCAGCGCGCCCACCCACGCGGGCACGTCGTCGGCGACCACGACCGGCACCGGGCAGCGCGGCCCGAGCAGCGCGGTCACCAGGCCCGCGATGGCGCTCGCCACGCCCGGCCTGGTGACCATGACCACCGCCCGCGGGCGGTCGGCGAACAGGCGTTCGACGCCCAGCTCGCCGGTCGCCTCGGCGGTGGCCCGGACCTGCGCGCCCGCCCGGGCGGCCGCGCGCAGCAGGCCACCCGGGTCGGCGTCGATGAGCCGGTGCTGGTCGTCGAGCAGGCTGTCGTCAAGCACGCTGGGTCACCCGGCCGTCGGCTCGACTGCCTCGTCCAGCAGCAGCACCGGGATGCCCTCCCGGACCGGGAACGACCGGCCGCACGAGGTGCAGGTCAGGTAGTCCGCCTGCGGGTCGGTCGCGGTGCCGGTCTTCAGCGGCGCGTGCTCCGGGCACGGGCACGCCAGGATCTCCAGCAGTTGCGGGTCGAGTTGGACCGCCACGGCGCTCATCCCCTCACGATCGCCAGGACCTCGTCGCGCAGCGCCGCGACCGAGGCCGCGTCGGCGGCTTCGACGTTGAGCCGCAGCAGCGGCTCGGTGTTGGAGGCGCGCAGGTTGAACCACGAGCCGTCGGGCAGGCTCACCGTGAGGCCGTCCAGCTCGTCCAGCTCGACGCCCTCCCGGCCGCCGAACTCGGCCTTGATGGCAGCCAGCCTGCCCTGCTGGTCGTCCACCGTCGAGTTGATCTCGCCGGAGGCGGCGTAACGCTCGTAAGCGCTGGTCAGGGCGGACAGCGGACCGTCCTGCTCACCGAGCGCGGCCAGCACGTGCAGCGCGGCCAGCATGCCGGTGTCGGCGCGCCAGAAGTCGCGGAAGTAGTAGTGCGCGGAGTGCTCGCCGCCGAAGATCGCGCCGGTCCTGGCCATCTCCTCCTTGATGAAGGAGTGGCCGACGCGGGTGCGCACCGGGGTGCCGCCGTGCTCGCGCACGATCTCCGGCACCGCGTGCGAGGTGATCAGGTTGTGGATGACCGTGCCGCCCGGGTCCTTGGCCAGCTCGCGCACCGCGACCAGCGCGGTGATCGCGGACGGCGACACCGGCTCGCCGCGCTCGTCGACCACGAAGCAGCGGTCGGCGTCGCCGTCGAACGCCACGCCGGCGTCCGCGCCCTCCTGCCGCACGCGCGCCTGGAGGTCGACGATGTTCTTCGGGTCGAGCGGGTTGGCCTCGTGGTTGGGAAAGCTGCCGTCCAGCTCGAAGTACATCGGGACGACCTCGATGGGCAGGCCGTCGAAGACCCGGGGCACGGTGTGGCCGCCCATGCCGTTGCCCGCGTCGACCACGACCTTCAGCGGCCGGCTGCCGGACAGGTCGACCAGTTGCCGCAGGTAGGCGGCGTACTCGGAGAGCATGTCGCGCTCGGTGACGGTGCCCTTGGCCACGCCCTCCGCGTCCGGCACGCCCTGCTCGGCGTCCTGCCGGATCTGCGCCAGGCCGCTGTCCTGCCCCACCGGGGCGGCGCCCGCGCGGCACAGCTTGATGCCGTTGTACTTGGCCGGGTTGTGGGAGGCGGTGAACATCGCGCCGGGCAGGTCGAGCTTGCCGGAGGCGAAGTAGAGCATGTCCGTGCTGGCCAGGCCGATGGTGACGACGTCGACGCCCTGGGCGGTCACGCCGTCGGCGAACGCGGCCGCCAGACCCGGCGAGGACTCGCGCATGTCGTGGCCGATGACGACCGCTGGCCCGCCGACCAGGCGCGCGAACGCCGCGCCGAAGTCGCGGACGACGCCCTCGTCGAGCTGCTCCCCGACCACACCGCGGATGTCGTAAGCCTTGACGATGCCGGACAGATCGCGCACAGCCACACTCCCAAGTTGGCTCTTGACACTGCCTTGGGAAGCGTACCGGCGCGCGCGTGCGCGGCGTGCCCGGTCGTTCAGTCTTCGTTGGGATCGGGCAGAACGCGCAGGTGACCGCGCCTGATGGTGCCCGCCGGCACCTCCGGCACCTCGATCGCCGGCGTGCGCCCCGCCTCGCGCACGGCCTCCGCCAGGGCGGTCAGGTCGTCCACGGTGGGCTCGGGGGCGCGGAACTCGCCCTGGTGCCGCACGACCTCCCAGCCTCGGGGTGCGGTGAGGCGCAGCGCGTGCTCCTCGCAGAGGTCGTACGAGTGCGGTTCGGAGTAGGTGGCCAGTGGTCCCACCACCGCCGTGGAGTCCGCGTAGGCGTACGTGAGCGTGGCGACTGCCGGGTTCCCGCACCCGGTTCGCGAGCACCGTCTCACGCTCCGCACGGCGGGGACGATATCGCGTCCCGCGCCGGGTGTGTTGGATTACCTCCGGCGCGGCGCTGGAGGCGGCCGACGGGTTCGGCAAGTTGCCTGGTCGGGGAGGTACCCGGCGGGGGCCCGGGGGCGGACAACTACCCTGGACGCCGTGGTGATGGCTCGGGGTTCACGGAGGCAGGGCGCTCCGCGGCGGCGCAACCGCGACCGGCACGGGCGCGGGCTGCGCGGCCCGCTGTACCCGGCCTCCCTGCCGGCGGCGCGCAGCCGGGCCGAGCGCTTCGACGCGCTGGTCCTGGAGGCGCTGGAACCGATCGAGGCGCGCTGGCGCACCGAACTGACCCAGCTGGACGTCGCGGTGGACGACGTGCCGGACGTGGCGCCCAACGGCGACGACGGCGACGTGGTGGAGGACGGCAACGTCCCCCTGGCCCGCCTGGTGCCGGCCGGCGCCGACCGCCGCGCGCGGATCGTCCTGTACCGGCGCCCCCTGGAGGCCCGCGCCAAGGACGGCGCCGACCTGTCCGACCTGGTCCACGACGTCCTGGTCGAACAAGTGGCCAACTACCTGGGCCTGGACCCGGACGTGATCGACGGCGACTGACCACCACCCCCACACCCGAACCCACAACTCGCGGCTCCTGAACGTACGACTCGCGCACCCTGAACGTACGACTCGCGGGCACCGGACGCATGACACGCGGGCACTGAACGCATGACACGCGCGGGGTGGGAGCGCTTTCACCGGCGAGTCATGCGTTCAGGTCGGGCGAGTCATGCGTTCGGACCTCGCGAGTCGTACGTTCGGGACCGGTGAGTCGTACGTTCAGGGCCGGTGAGTC